>CAMPIF010000373.1 GCA_946886245.1 Ectopseudomonas composti
GGCGGTTTCAATGGCGTGCGGCTGGTAGGTCTTGTCCATGCGCGGCGGGACCCTTTGACGGCTGATCGGAAAAGCCGACAAGTATACCGCTTCTGAGCGCCAAGCCATAAGCCTTGAGCTGCAGGGCGGGTGCAACCCGCCATCCGTGGTGTGGTGGGTTGCACCCGCCCCATGGGAAATGGCAGGCCCGCGTTCGGTTTTACGGTTGGGTGGCGGCTTCGTCTACTTGCGTGGCGGCAGCAGGCGCGGCAGGCGGGCTTCGAGGCGGCGCTTGAGTTCGGCCTCGATCTGCGGCACGAAGTCGTCGATCACGTCCTGCAGGATCAACTGAGCGGCGGCGCGCAGCTCGGCATTGAGGTGTTGCAGATCGCGGGCGCTGTCATGCAGGCGTGGCTCGATGCGTTCGCGCAGCGCGCTGGGCGCCGGCTGTGGCGCGGGTGTCGGTTTGGGCGTCGGCGTTGCATGGAAGGGCGGCGGCGGGCCAGGCGGCGCGCTGACGATATCGGACAGCACCGGAATGCTGTCCGGGTCGAGCGAGTCGATCAGCAGCGGCGGTTCGCTGCCGTTATCGCCCAGCAGCTCGCGAATCGACTCCAGGTCGTGCAGCAACTGAGCAGGTTTCTGTGGAGGCTTGGGGGTGTCCATGGTTATCGGCGCAGCGAGAAAAGGGGCTGGAGTGGCTTTTGTTGTGAGCGTGCACGGACACTAAAGTTCGACGCGTTGCGGATCATACCCGCGCTGGCGATAGGTACGGAAATTCTCGCGACAGGCGTTGAGCAGTTCAGGCTGCTGATTGACGATCTCGATGATGCGGGAAAAGCGTTCGACATGCGGTGACAGGCTGCTGCCAAGGTTGATCAGCACGCCCTGCTCGGTGCTCGGCACTTCGTCGATGCCCAGCACCACGGGTGACAGTGGCGCATCGCGATGCAGATCATGAGGCACGAAACGTTCGGCTTTGAATTGCCACATCAACTCGTCGAGTTCGCCGCACTGCGCCTCGTCGCTGCCGCGAACGAACACCGGCAGGCCAGCGCTCCAGGCCTTGAGCGCCAGTTGGCAGGCCGTACGCAGGCGGCCCATGGCGTCGTTGGAGGAGAGAACGTAGAACTCGATTCTGGGCATTCGGTTTTTCAACAGTCGGACGGTGGTGGTCTGGATGTCGTAGGAGCGGATTCATCCGCGATAATTTGCGATGAAATCGCGGATGAATCCGCTCCTACAAGAGCATGGCCCGGATTCTGGATCAGACCTTGGCGCGATCCAGCAGGTACTGGGTCAGCATCGGCACCGGGCGGCCAGTGCCGCCTTTGTCCTTGCCGCCGCTGATCCAGGCGGTACCGGCGATATCCAGGTGCGCCCAGTGGAAGTTCTTGGCAAAGCGCGACAGGAAGCAGCCGGCGGTGATGGTGCCGGCCTTCGGCCCGCCGATATTGGCGATGTCGGCGAAGGGACTATCGAGCTGCTCCTGGTACTCGTCATGCAGCGGCAGTTGCCAGGCGCGGTCGTCGGCGCTTTCGCCGGCCTTGAGGATCTGCTTGATCAGCGCGTCGTTGTTGCCCATCAGGCCGGAGACATTGCTGCCCAGGGCGACGATGCAGGCGCCGGTGAGGGTGGCGATGTCGATCACCGCCTGCGGCTTGAAGCGCTCGGCATAGGTCAGGGTGTCGCACAGCACCAGACGGCCTTCGGCGTCGGTGTTGAGGATCTCCACGGTCTGCCCGCTCATGGTGGTGACGATGTCGCCGGGGCGGGTCGCGCGGCCGCTGGGCATGTTCTCGGCGCAGGCCAGCAGGCACACCAGGTTGATCGGCAGTTGCAGTTCCAGCACGGCCTTGAGCGTGCCGAACACGCTGGCGGCGCCGCACATGTCGTACTTCATTTCGTCCATGCCGGCCGCCGGCTTGATGCTGATGCCGCCGGTGTCGAAGGTGATGCCCTTGCCGACCAGGGCGAAGGGTTTCTCATCCTTCTTGCCGCCCTGGTAGTGCATGACGATCATCCGTGGCGGCTGCTCGCTGCCCTGAGCCACGGCGAGGAAGGCGCCAGCACCCAGCTCCTTGAGCTTCTTCTCGTCGAGGATCTCCACCTTGAGGCTCTTGTACGCCTTGCCCAGCGCTTTGGCCTCTTCGGCCAGGTAGCTGGGGTGGCAGAGGTTCGGCGGCAGGTTGCCCAGGTCCTTGGTGAAGGCGACGCCGCAGGCGATGGCGCGGGCGTGCTGCAGGCCGCGCTCGGCAGCGGCCAGCTCGGCCTTGTCGACGATCAGGGTGATTTTCTTCAGTGCGCGTGGGTCGGCCTTCTGGCTCTTGAACTGCTCGAACAGGTAGGTGCCGTCGGCCAGGGTCTCCACGATCAGGCGGGTCTTGCCGTAGGTGTCGCGGCCCTTGACCTTGAGTTCGCCCAGGGCGAGCAGGGCATCGCCGCCGCCCAGGCCCTTGAGCACGCCATGCACGCTTGCAACCAATTTGCGCAGTTGACGGTCGGACAGGTCGCCCTTGCCGCAGCCCACCAGCAGCACGCGCTCGGCTTTCAGTCCCGGCAGGCTGTGCAGCAGCAGGGTCTGGCCCGGCTTGCCGGCGATGTCGCCGCGCTTGAGCACGGCGCTCAGTGCGCCGTTGCTGGCCTGGTCGACGGCCTTGGCGGTTTCGCCGAGCTTGCGGCCTTCACCGATGGCGACGACCAGGGTGGCGGTTTTCAGGGTTTCCGCACGGGTGCTTTTGACGAGGAATTCCATAGTGAGCTGTCCCCAAGACAAAGAGTCGGGTTTGACGGATAATGGCCGCCATTTTTCGAGGGTCCACCCTGCGGTGGGCCGGCAAGTAGGTGCGGCTAGTGTGAGCGCTCGCGCCTGAGCCTGACAACCCTGGAGTGTCTGGTTTGATCGTCTTCCGTTATCTGTCCCGTGAAGTGCTGGTGACCCTCAGCGCGGTGAGTGCCGTGCTGCTGGTGATCATCATGAGCGGCCGTTTCATCAAATACCTGGCCCAGGCTGCGCAGGGCGTGCTCGATCCGGGCGTGCTGTTTCTGATCATGGGCTACCGGATTCCCGGCTTCCTGCAACTGATCCTGCCGCTCGGTCTGTTCCTCGGTTTCCTGCTGGCCTACGGGCGTCTGTATCTGGACAGCGAGATGACCGTGCTGTCGGCCACCGGTGTCAGTCAGCAGCGCCTCACCGTCTACAGCATGGCGCCGGCGCTGATCGTCGCGCTGCTGGTGGGCTGGTTGAGCCTCGGCCTGGCGCCACAGGGTGTGGCCAGCGTGGCGCGCATCCTCAACGAGCAGGACGCCCTGACCGAACTCGATACCCTGGTGCCGGGGCGCTTCCAGTCGCTGCGCGATGGTTCGCGGGTGACCTACTCGCAGGAGCTGTCGCCTGATCGCAGCGAGCTGCGTGGCGTGTTCATGTCGGAGAAGCGCTTCTCCACCGATGGCACCTCGGAGCGTGGCATTACCGTGCTGGTAGCCGAGAGTGGTCGTCAGGAAATTCAGCAGGATGGCAGTCGCTATCTGATTCTGGAAAACGGCTATCGCTATGACGGCGAGCCGGGCGAGGCCGACTACCGCGCCATCCAGTACGACACCTATGGTGTATTGCTGCCCAAGCCCGAGGTCGCCATCGAAGCCAGCGAGCGCGAGGCGACGCCGACGCGTGAACTGTTCGGCAGCGACGACCCTCGTCTGCAGGCCGAGTTGCAATGGCGCCTGTCACTGCCCTTGCTGGTGTTCATCGTCACCCTGCTGGCCGTGCCGCTGTCGAAGGTCAACCCGCGCCAGGGCCGCTTCCTCAAGCTGTTGCCGGCGATCTTTCTCTACATGGCTTACCTCGGCCTGCTGATCGCGGCACGTGGCGCGCTGGACAAGGGGCGGCTACCGCCGGCGTTGGGATTGTGGTGGGTGCACGGCATCTTCCTCGCCATCGGTCTGTTGTTGCTGTACTGGGAGCGTCTGAGTCTGTGGTGGGCCAGTCGTCGTGCGCCGGTGTCGGAGGTGGCTCATGGCTAAGTTGGATCGCTACATCGGTACTCAGGTGTTCTTCGCCATTCTGGCCGTGCTGGGCATCATTCTGGGCCTGGCACTGCTGTTCGCGTTCATCGACGAATTGGGCGATCTGAACAAGGGCGATTACGGTCTTGGTCAGGCGCTCTGGTACGTATTGCTGACCGCTCCGCGTCGTGCTTACGAGATGCTGCCGATGGCGGCGCTGATCGGCTGCCTGATCGGTCTCGGTTCGTTGGCCAGCAACAGTGAGCTGACCATCATGCGCGCGGCGGGTGTCTCCATCGGGCGCATCGTCTGGGCGGTGATGAAGCCCATGCTGGTGCTGATGCTGGCCGGCATTCTGATCGGCGAATACGTCGCGCCGCTGACCGAAAACCAGGCGCAGGCGGATCGCGCGCTGGCTCAGGGTGGCGGTGCGGCGCAGAGCTCCAAGCGCGGCATGTGGCACCGTCAGGGGCAGGAATACGTGCACATCAACGCCGTGCAGCCCAATGGCATTCTGCTGGGGGTTACGCGTTACCGCTTCGATGACGAACGCCGTCTGCTTTCGGCCAGTTTCGCCCGTCGCGCCGAGTACCGTGACAGCCACTGGATGCTGCGCAACGTGCAGACCACGCTGCTGCACGAAGATCGCTCCGAAGTGGTCAACCAGCCGGAAGAGCGTTGGGAGATCGAGCTCAATCCGGAACTGCTCGGCACGGTGGTGATGGCGCCCGAGGCGCTGTCGGTGACCGGGCTGTGGCAATACATCCACTACCTGGGTGAGCAGGGTCTGAACAATGCCCGCTACTGGCTGGCGTTCTGGACCAAGGTGCTGCAGCCGCTGGTGACCGGCGCGCTGGTGTTGATGGCGATTTCCTTCATCTTCGGCCCGCTACGCTCGGTGACCCTGGGGCAACGCGTATTCACCGGCGTTTTGGTGGGCTTCATCTTCCGGATCGCCCAGGATCTGCT
>CAMPIF010000374.1 GCA_946886245.1 Ectopseudomonas composti
GACGACCTGGACGTCGCCGAGGGGCACAGTGAATACCTGGCTGGCAAGCTGCAATAACGTTACGGCTGGACCAAGGAAAAGGCCCAGCAAGAGCTGCGCGATTTCAGCGACAAGCTCTGAGGACGGATTACCGGGCAAGGATGCCGCACAAGCATGGACAGGTTCAGAAACGGATATCTCTTGCGCACGGATGGCTGCGGGCAGGACGCCTGATCAGCACGGACAGCGACAAGCATGGATGCGCGAAGGCCCCGCCGGTGTGACCGGCGGGGCCTTGATTTTTTGTGCCGGGCGTTCGAGCCGCTTCAGGAACCTGCGTCCTGCATGCAGTCTCGCGTCAGCTGCCGCGCTTGCTGCGGATCTCGGTCAGGCGGCCGCCCTCGAAGCGGAGAAAATGGTACATGCCGCTTTTCGGGCCGTAGATCCACTCCTCGACGCTCACTTCGCTGCGAAAACCGTAGCTGTCGACCACCTCCTTGTAGCCGAGAAAATCGCGGCTGGAAGGTTCGCCACATTTGTTCAGCACCTCGGCGCTGGGCGCTGTCTTGCTGACCAGGGCGCTACCGCAGCGGTAGGTCGAGGACGCCTCAGCCATCAGTGGCAGGCACAGCAGGGTGAGCAGACAGGTGGATGTACGCATGACAACCTCCCGCTCAGCGCTCGCGACGACGTTCGATGGCGGTCAGACGGTTACCCTCGAAGCGCAGGATGCTGAGCATGCCGTTGCTCGGGCCGTATACCCATTCCTCGATCATGTACTCGCGACGATCATAGGAGCCCAGCGTGTAGCCGACCGGATCACGGTGCACTGGCGCGCCACATTTGCGCTCGACCTCGAACGTGCGGTCACCGAGGCTGACCAGGGAGCTGCCGCAACGCAGCGTGTCGGCCTGCGCGCCGATGCTGATCAGGCCGGCAACCAGGGTGGTGAGCGTGGTGATGGATAAGCGGCGCATGATCATTGGCTGTCCAAGTGCAAGGTGGTGAACACGCGGCCATCGGCTTCGGGTTCACCCAGGTTGGCATCGATCAGGTAGACGCGTTCATCGTACAACCCACCTTGTTCAACCAGATAATCCTTGATCGTTGCAGCACGTTGCTGAGCCAGTTGGCGCAACAGCAGCTTGCTTTGAGCCCAGGAGTCCAGCACCGCCTTGCGCATGTTCTGCTGGCGTTGCTCGCTGTCCAGTTCGCTCCATTCGGCAGGCGGCTGCTGCTTGAGCCGCGTGCGATAGATGCCTTCGAGCAGCGCGGCCTGTTCGTCTTCGGCGACCGTCAACTCATCGGGGCTGGCGGGCACCTTGTCACCGCGGCGTTGCAGCACCTTGTACCAGGTTTCGCGAAATTCGCGTTGCAGACGCTGTTCGGCCAGCAGCGGGCCGTCGGCACTCTGCGCGGCCTGGCCTTCAACCTCCAGGCGCAGATTCGGGCGTTCCTCGAGCGCTTTGGCCAGCGTGTCCAGCGCCTGGCGCGCGTCGTCCTGCAGCTCTGCAGAGCCGGCGACGAAGGGCACGGTGCTGAGGTCGACATTGCTGCCGCCGACCAGCCCGGCGATGAACGTGAATGGCGCCTGGGCTGCGCGTAACACCAGATTGCGCAGGGTCTGCCAGACGATGGGCATGACGCTGAACTGCGGATTGTTGAGATCACCCTGTACCGGCAACTCGATGGCGATGCGCCCCTGGGTGTCCTTGAGCAGGGCGACTGCCAGGCGAATCGGCAGGTCCACTGCGTCGGGGCTGTCGACGCGTTCGCCCAGCTGCAGGTTTTCCACCAGCACCTTGTTCTCGGCATTGAGCTGGCCCTTCTCGATGCGGTAGTGCAGGTCGAGGTTGAGGCGGCCCTTGCGGATGCGATAACCGGCGAATTTGCCGGAGTAGGGGGTGACGGTGGTCAGCTCGACATTCTTGAAGCTGGTGGCGATGTCCAGGCTGTTGAGCGGATCGAACGGCGTCAGCTTGCCCTTGATGCTCATTGGCGCGTAGCGGTCGACCTTGCCCTGGATATCGACGCTGGCGGCTTGCGGCTTCTGATTATCGAGTACGCCGATGCGCCCGTTCATCTGCTGAACGGCAGTGGCGAAGCTGGGGGTCAGGCTGAAGTCGGCGAAGTTGGCCGAGCCGTCATTGATGGCTACGCCGCCGATGCGAATCGCCAGCGGCTTGCCCGCATCGGCCTTGCTCTCCTTCGGTGCCGCCGGCTGCGGCACGATCAGCTCGCTGACGTTGGTGGTGAGGTTCTCGTTGATCACGAAGCGTGCATAAGGCTGATCCAGTTCGACGCGCTCGATGGCCAGGCTTTCACCGTGGCGATAGTCGAGGCCATTCACCCGCACCTGTTTCCAGCGCACGAAATCACGTTCGCGCAGGGTATCCAGGGTATGCAACTGATCGACCCTGGCGCTGCCGGTGACGCTGAGCGCCAGGGGGTCGGTGCTCTTGAGCTGCACGTCGAGGTCAGTGCCGAGCAGGCCGCTGCGCAGCTCCAGGCGAATGAAGGGGCTCAGATAGGCCTGCGCCAGGCGCAGGTCGATGTCTTGCGTAGCGATCTGGAGCTGAGCACTGGTCGGGCTCAGTTGCACGTTGCCGGCTGCCTGCAGCTTGCCCTGCTTGCCCAGGCCGGTGTCGAGCCTGAGGTCGAAAGGTTTGTCGCCGAGGCTGTCGAAATTCTTCAGGTCGAGGTTCAGCGGGCCGACCTCCACGGCCACTTCCTGCTGCGGTACGCGGTCGGCCAGGTGGGCCTTGTAGTCGCGCAGCTGCACATCCTGCAGCAGTACCTGCCAGGGCTTGCTTGCGCCGGCCTGCTCCGTGGAGGCGGGGGCCTCGCGCTGGGGGCTTTCGGGTTTGGCGAACAGTTTCTGCCAGTCCAGTTGGCCGTCGGCTTCGCGCGCCGCCCAGGCCTCCAGACCCTGGCTGCGCACCTGGCCGACCACCACCTGCTGCTTGGCCAGGTCGAGGCTGGTGTTGTCGATATCCAGGCGTTGCAGGCGTACCAGCGGTTTGCCTTGCGCATCGTCGATGGCGAAGGGGGCCAGCTGCACCTTGATCTTGCTCAGTTGCAGTTCGGTGCCGCTGGACAGGTCGAGGCGATAGTCGCTACTGAGATCGACCTGGCCCTCCTTGAGCACCAGCGGCAAAACGTCGCGCACGTAAGGCCAGAAGGTGCTCAGGCGACCATCGCTGACGCTCAGGCTGCCGCTGGAGGTGATCGGCGTCAGGCTGACCTGGCCGCGCCAGTCGATCCTGGCGCCGTGCGGGCCGCTGGCGGTCATGGTCATTTCGGCGTTGTCGCCGGCCAGGGTGCTGAGGTTGTTGAGTTCAAGGTCGAGTGCGTCATAGGCGAATTCCACCGCCTCGCTCGGGCGCAGGTCCTGAAAACGCAGTGACTTCTCACGCAGACGGATGCTGTCGATGCGCAGCGGGAAAGGCTCGCTGCTCTCTGTCTTGGGTTCCGCCTGGCTTTCCGGCAGTCGGAACAACTGGGTGAGATTGAGCGTACCGTCCTTGGCGAACAGTATTTCGGTGCGCGCGCCGTCGAGCTCGACGTCACTCAGGTGCAGGGCACCGCTCCACAGGCTGTCGCTCTGCAGATTGGCGTAGAGGCGCTGGAAGCTGAGCTGCTCCTGGTCAGTCTCGCCGACACGCAGGCCCCAAAGGCTCAGCTCGAGCGTGAAGGGGTTGAGCTGCACGCGCTGCAACGAGGCGGGCACCGTGGCGTACTGCGCCAACTGCTGATTGGCGACACGCAGGGCGATGCCCGGCAGAATCAGAAAGCCGATCAGGCTGTAGAGGAAAACGGTGATCAACAGTGCGCTCAGCGCGCGCTTCAGTCCTTTGGGCATGGCTTGGCGTCATCTATCCAGACGAGGAGACGATTTGGAGTATGGCACGACGGTTCAGTTCCGGTCGTTATAGCCGTATTCGCAGTGAATGTTTTTCCCGTTTCACAGATGCAGGATCAGGGTTTTCAGGGGCGGTTTGGCGTCTTGCGAAGGGAAGTCCGGCGCAGGGACTATCACCTGGCAATCCTGCACCGGGCGGCCGAGCTTCTCGGCGCAGCGCAGCACCTGCGCGCGCCAGTCGTTCATCTCCACCTTCGCCAGGTTGTTGCTGCACACCAGGGTGCCGCCTTCGGCAGTGGCCAGGAGTGCGGGTTTGAGCAGGCTTTGATAGTCGCGCAGCAAATCGACGGTGCCAAAAGCGCTCTTGGCCCAGGCGGGCGGGTCGAGGAACACCAGGTCGAACTGGCGCGGCTGCAGGCGCGGATAGCTCGGCAGTTTTTGCCCGCGTCGACTGCTGATCGGCAGATCGGCCAACTGACGAATCGCCGGGAAATAGTCGGACTGGATGAACTGCATGGCGGGTAGCTCGGGATTGAGAGCGCCGTTCTCGCGGCCCACGGCGAGGTTGCCCTGGGCGAAGTCGAGGTTGCTTACCTCGCGTGCACCGCCCGCTGCGGCGCACAGACCGACGCCGCAGGTATAGGCGAACAGGTTGAGCACGGACTTGCCGACGCTGTTGGCCTTGATCCAGCCCCGGGCGTTGCGCAGGTCGAGAAACAGCAGCGGGTCCTGTCCGGCATGCCGACCGCGTACGCGGTAATTCAGCCCCCATTCGCGGCCGACCATATCCTCCAGTGCAGCATCGTCGGCCTGGAACAGGCTCGGATCGCGATCGATCCGCGAATTGCCCCTGGAGCGGTCGTTGTAGACCGGTAGCAACGGCTGTCCCAGATGGGTTTCGACGCTGCCGACGATGCTGTGCAGATCACTGGCTGCAAGCGGCTGATGAAAGCTCTGCACCAATAGCTGCGGGCCGTAGCGGTCGACGGTCAGGCCGGACGCGCCTTCCTGACTGCCGTGGAACAGTCGGTAGCAGTCGGTGCCTTGGGCATGCAGGTCTGCGAGCAGGTTTTCGCGAGCGGCGAGGGCGGCGCGCAGCGCCTGGTC
>CAMPIF010000375.1 GCA_946886245.1 Ectopseudomonas composti
CCCGTTCCAAGCTCGAATCGCTGGTCGAGGATCTGGTGCAGCGCACCATCGAGCCTTGCCGTATCGCGCTGAAGGATGCCGGTGTCGACGTCGGTTCGATCAACGATGTGATCCTGGTCGGCGGCCAGACCCGCATGCCGCTGGTGCAGAAGCTGGTGACCGAGTTCTTCGGCAAGGAAGCACGCAAGGACGTCAACCCGGACGAAGCCGTGGCCATGGGGGCAGCCATCCAGGGCGCCGTTCTGGCCGGTGACGTCAAGGACGTGCTGCTGCTCGACGTATCCCCGCTGACCCTGGGTATCGAAACCATGGGTGGCGTGATGACTGCGCTGATCGAGAAGAACACCACCATTCCGACCAAGAAGTCGCAGGTGTTCTCCACTGCCGATGACAACCAGAGCGCCGTGACCATTCACGTGCTGCAGGGTGAGCGCAAGCAGGCCGCGCAGAACAAGTCCCTGGGCAAGTTCGACCTGGCCGAGATTCCGCCGGCTCCGCGTGGCGTACCGCAGATCGAGGTGACCTTCGACATCGATGCCAACGGCATCCTGCACGTCTCCGCCAAGGACAAGGCCACTGGCAAGCAACAGTCCATCGTGATCAAGGCCAACTCCGGTCTGTCCGATGATGAAATCGAGCGCATGGTGCGCGATGCCGAGGCCAACGCCGAGGAAGACCGCAAGTTCGAAGAGCTGGCCACTGCGCGTAACCAGGGCGATCAGCTGGTGCACGCCACCCGCAAGATGCTCACCGAAGCAGGCGACAAGGCCACTGCCGACGAGAAGGCGGCCATCGAGAAGGCCATTGGCGAACTGGAAGTGGCCGTGAAAGGTGACGACAAGGCTGCCATCGAGGCCAAGATGAACGCACTGTCCGAAGCCACCACGCCGCTGGCGCAGAAGATGTATGCCGAGCAGCCGCAGGGCGGTGCCGCCCAGGCTGACGCTGGCGACGCCAAGGATGCCGGTGACGACGTGGTCGACGCTGAGTTCGAAGAGGTCAAGGAGAACAAGTAAGGGATGCGGCCTGCTCGGCGGGCCGCCTCTTCTTTACGCTCCACCGTCGCTCGCGACGGGCAGGATTCGCCGCGCGGGAGCCTTCTCCCGCGTCGGCGTATCTGGAACTCACGAATCTGAGAGTGCAGCACAACTATGGCAAAACGTGACTATTACGAGATCCTGGGGGTCGAGCGCGGCGCTAGCGAAGCCGAGCTGAAGAAGGCCTATCGGCGCCTGGCGATGAAATATCACCCGGACCGCAACCCGGACGACAAAGACGCCGAAGAGAAGTTCAAGGAGGCCAACGAGGCCTACGAAGTACTTTCCGACGCGGCCAAGCGTTCGGCCTACGACCAATACGGTCACGCCGGGGTCGATCCGCAGATGGGCGGCGGCGGTGGTGCCGGTTTCGGTGGCGCCAACTTCTCCGATATCTTCGGTGATGTGTTCAGCGACTTCTTCGGCGGCGCTCGCGGCGGTTCGCGTGGCGGTGCCCAGCGCGGCTCGGATCTGCGCTACACCCTCGAGCTGGATCTGGAAGAAGCGGTGCGCGGCACCACCGTGACCATCCGCGTGCCGACCCTGGTCGGCTGCAAGACCTGCGATGGTTCAGGCGCCAAGAAGGGCACCAGCCCGGTTACCTGTACCACCTGTGGGGGTATCGGTCAGGTGCGCATGCAGCAGGGCTTCTTCTCCGTGCAGCAGACCTGCCCGCGCTGCCACGGCAGCGGCAAGATGATCACCGACCCCTGCGGCAGCTGCCATGGTCAGGGGCGCGTGGAAGAGAGCAAGACGCTGTCGGTCAAGGTGCCGCCAGGTGTCGACACCGGTGACCGCATTCGTCTGTCCGGCGAAGGTGAGGCCGGTACGCATGGCGGCCCGGCCGGTGACCTCTATGTGGTGGTCAACGTCCGTGAGCATGCGATCTTCCAGCGTGATGGCAAGCATCTGTACTGCGAGGTGCCGATCAGCTTCGCGGATGCGGCGCTGGGTGGCGAACTGGAAGTGCCGACCCTCGACGGTCGGGTCAAGCTGAAGATTCCGGAAGGTACTCAGACCGGCAAACTGTTCCGTCTGCGTGGCAAGGGCGTGGCCCCGGTGCGCGGTGGTGCGGCGGGTGATCTGATGTGCCGCGTCGCGGTAGAGACGCCGGTCAACCTGAATAAGCGTCAGCGCGAGTTGCTCGATGAGTTCCGCAAGTCGCTGCAGGGTGACGATTCTCACTCGCCCAAGGCCAGTGGCTGGTTCGAGGGTGTGAAGCGCTTCTTCGGCGACGTTTAATCCCAAAGCGCCCCGGTGATGCCGGGGCGACAGCTTGGAGCTGATGTATGCAACGTATTGCAGTGATGGGCGCCGCCGGGCGTATGGGTAAGACCCTGATCGAGGCTGTCAGCCAGGCCGAGGGCGCCAAACTCAGCGCCGCCATCGACCGCGCCGATAGCAGCCTGATCGGTGCCGATGCCGGTGAGCTGGTGGGGTTGGGCAAGATCGGCGTGACCCTGGCGGGTGATCTGGCCGCAGTGGTCGATGATTTCGACGTGCTGATCGACTTCACTCATCCCTCGGTGACGCTGAAGAACCTGGAAGTCTGCCGCCAGGCGGGCAAGGCCATGGTCATCGGTACCACCGGTTTCACCGTTGAGGAGAAGCAGCAGCTGAGCGACGCAGCCAAGCAGATTCCTATCGTCTTTGCCGCCAACTTCAGCGTCGGCGTCAACCTGTGCCTGAAACTGCTGGATACCGCTGCCCGTGTATTGGGTGATGACGTGGATATCGAGATCATCGAGGCCCACCACCGGCACAAGGTCGATGCGCCATCCGGCACCGCGCTGCGCATGGGTGAAGTGGTTGCTGATGCCCTGGGGCGTGATCTGCAGAAGGTCGCTGTCTACGGTCGTGAAGGCCAGACTGGCGCGCGTGAGCGTGAAACCATTGGTTTCGCCACCGTGCGTGCCGGTGACGTGGTGGGTGATCACACCGTGCTGTTCGCCGCCGATGGCGAGCGTGTGGAGATCACGCACAAGGCCTCCAGCCGCATGACTTTCGCCAAGGGCGCGGTACGTTCTGCGCTATGGTTGCAGCAGCGTTCGCCTGCTCTGTATGACATGCAGGACGTGCTGGGTCTGCGCTGATGCGAATGTGTGACTGAGGCGTCTTATCGGGTGGACCGAAAAAGGGTTTTCCTGTAAGCTTCCTGTTTTAGTGTGTCCACTAAAAGTTACGCAGAATGGCTCAAATAAAAAAGCGGGATGACCTTCACACGTCATCCCGCTTTTTTACAACCTGCGTTTGCTTCAAGCCTTGATCGAGACGGAGGTCTTCTTGACTAAGCCAGCCCCCAAACCTGCCATTTTGGCCCTTGCTGACGGCAGCATTTTTCGCGGCGATTCCATCGGGGCCGATGGCCAGACGATCGGAGAGGTGGTGTTCAACACCGCCATGACCGGCTATCAGGAAATCCTTACCGATCCATCCTATGCCCAGCAGATCGTTACCCTGACTTACCCGCACATCGGCAACACCGGCACCACGCCGGAAGATGCCGAGTCCAACCGCGTTTGGGCCGCTGGCCTGATCATTCGTGACCTGCCGCTGATCTCCAGCAACTGGCGCGACAAGCAACCGCTGGACGAATACCTGAAGGCCAACGGCACCGTCGCCATCGCCGGCATCGATACTCGCCGCCTGACCCGCATCCTGCGCGAGAAGGGTTCGCAGAATGGCTGCATCCTGGTCGGTGACGACGCCACGGAAGAGAAAGCACTGGAGCTGGCGCGCAGCTTCCCGGGCCTCAAGGGCATGGACCTGGCCAAGGTGGTCAGTTGCACCGAGCGCTACGAGTGGCGCGAAAGCACCTGGAACCTGCAGTCCGACAGCCATCCGGAAATTCCGGCCAGTGAGCTGCCTTACCACGTGGTCGCCTACGACTACGGCGTGAAGCTGAACATCCTGCGCATGCTGGTCGAGCGTGGCTGCCGCCTGACTGTGGTACCGGCACAGACGCCAGCCAGCGACGTGCTGGCGCTCAATCCTGATGGTGTGTTCCTCTCCAACGGTCCTGGCGATCCCGAGCCGTGCGACTACGCGATCAAGGCGATCAAGGACGTTCTGGAAACCGATATCCCGGTATTCGGCATCTGCCTCGGCCATCAGTTGCTGGCCCTGGCTTCCGGTGCCAAGACCCTGAAAATGGGCCACGGCCACCACGGCGCCAACCACCCGGTGCAGGATCTCGACAGCGGCGTGGTGATGATCACCAGCCAGAACCACGGTTTCGCTGTGGACGAAAGCAGCCTGCCAGGCAATCTGCGTGCGATCCACAAGTCGCTGTTCGATGGCACCCTGCAGGGCATCGAGCGTACCGACAAGGACGCCTTCAGCTTCCAGGGCCACCCTGAGGCGAGCCCGGGCCCACACGATGTCGCCCCGCTGTTCGACCGCTTCATCGAAGCCATGGCCAAGCGCCGCTAAGCCCGCCGACTGACCCAAGGATTCGAGAGAGAAAAAATGCCAAAACGTACAGACATCAAAAGTATCCTGATCCTCGGCGCCGGCCCCATCGTCATCGGTCAGGCCTGCGAGTTCGACTACTCCGGCGCCCAGGCCTGCAAGGCGCTGAAGGAAGAAGGTTTCCGCGTCATCCTGGTGAACTCCAACCCGGCCACCATCATGACCGACCCGTCGATGGCCGACGCCACCTACATCGAGCCGATCAAGTGGGCCACCGTGGCCAAGATCATCGAGAAGGAGCGCCCCGACGCCCTGCTGCCGACCATGGGTGGCCAGACCGCGCTGAACTGCGCGCTGGATCTGGAGCGCCATGGTGTGCTGGAGAAATTCGGCGTCGAGATGATCGGTGCCAACGCCGACACCATCGACAAGGCTGAAGACCGTTCGCGCTTCGACAAGGCGATGAAGGACATCGGCCTGGCCTGCCCGG
>CAMPIF010000376.1 GCA_946886245.1 Ectopseudomonas composti
AGCAACCAGCGCGCACAACGATGGTATTTCTCTTCTTTCATGTCACGACCTTCAACTGAGTGATGCCCACAGTCGGCTTCGGTTGCCGTGCGGCCCATCGAGCAAAAGGCCGGCAGCGAAAACTCAGAGCTTGAGCATCCGTGCAAGCGAAGCGGTAAAACCGTGGGAAGCGCCGATGTTGCAGGCTATCGAGGCCTCGCACAATTCATTAGCAGCCTACTTATGAGCAAACTGACGGCCTCTCTGCGACATATTTCGCAACATTTACGCAAAGATTTGAAACACTTTGCAGCAAGAAGTCGGCAAAGAATCGAAGGGGTGCGACAAATGATCACAGGCCCGTTTTAGAGCTATTTGTCAGCGAATTGACAGGAATCAATGACATGAAAGATGCCACCCGCTGAAAGCGTGATTGGGCTTGACATTGAGGACATTTCAAGACTCTCGAATGCGAGCGAGAGGCGCCTGGGCCCAGCGAAAGGCTGAGCGCAGAGCGGGGTCAAGTAGAAGCAGAGGACGGCTGGTGTTGTAGCCCGGATGCAATCCGGGGCGATTGAGAGCGGCCAAAAACATCGCGGCTGAAGCCGCTCCCACGGGACTGCTGAACGCCTGCAGACGCCATGCACCTGTAGGAGCGGCTTCAGCCGCGATTGCTTTAGCGTCATAGCCTGCGGGTAATCCGGGACGGTTCGATGTGAACCCCGGATTGCATCCGGCTACGCAATGGCGGCCGGCAACGGCTTCTGTGGAATGGGCGGCATTGCGCTTTAGCGTCGTAGCCCGGATACAATCCGGGGCGATTGAGCGTGGCCAAAAACATCGCTGCTGAAGCCGCTCCTACGGGGCCTGTCAGCGTGTGTAGGAGCGGCTGGGCGGCATTGCGCTTTAGCCGCGATGCTCTGCGCAACTGCAGCGCAATGCCTACGCTAATACTTCCAGGCGCAGTAGCAGCCTACCGCCAGACCACTGGCCAACGCCACATGGCGCCCCTGGGTCAGTGCTTCGAGCACCGGCTCGACGAAGCTGTTGCTGGAGTTGCACACCAGCCCTTCGCTGTATGGGCCGGCATAGGCCAGGTTGCCGTCGCGATCCCAGATCGCCAGGGCCGGACTGGCCGGTAGCGACTCCATGCCCTCGATGCCCGGCAAGGGCGTCATCCGCCCACGCAGGAACGGCGCGATCTCGCCCGTGCTGCCCGGCTTCTGTACGCTGTAGAACGCGACATCGGCATTGCGGTGCAGGCCGATCAGGTAGCGCAGGTGCGCATCGGTTTCCGCATTGCAGGGGCAGTCCGGGTCCCAGAAGTGCACCACCCGGATCGGGCCGGGGCCGGCCAGTTCAGCCGGCAGCTGCAACTCACCCTGACCGAAGATCACCGTCTGCTCGGCATAGGGCCGCAGATAGGCCGCGCCACTAAGCCACCAGATCAGCACGATTGCCGCCAACACCACGGCAAAGAAGCCCAGCACAACGTGCTTGAGCGTCAGGCGGCTGAACACACTCATGGTTTTTCGCCGAACTTACGCAGGAACTGCTTTTCCATTTCCTGGCAACTTTCCACGGTGAAGGCGCGCTCACTGTCTGCGCCCTTGGCACGCTCCCAGCAGGCGGCGATGGCCGCGCGCTCACCCGCTTCAATCTCGCCACCCTGCGGACGGGTGACAAAGTAGATAAAACCGGCAACCAACGAAATGACAAACAGCAGCCCCACCACAAACAACCCCAGACAGCCACTGCGGCTCAGCCCGGCGTTTTCATCTTTTGCACTCATGTATCACGTCAACCTTACAGTGGAACCCACTTCGAATCGGGCGCCAGGCGCCCTACCCTGCCGCGCCGGCCCGGGCAGTGCAGCCCAGGCCACGCCGATCACGCATCAACCAGCGTCCACTGCTTGCTCAGGCGCTTGTCCGAAACCGCCATCTTCGTGCCCAGTTGCTGGGCGAACAGCGACACGCGGTACTCCTCCAGCATCCAGCGATACAGCGTGAGCTGCGGGTCGCGCTTGCCTTCCTGGGCATGCTTGCCGGTGCGCGCCTGGTACTGCTCCCAATAGCCCGCCAGTTCGCCCGTCCATACACGGTCGCGCTGCACCTGCGCGCCCACCTTGTCCAGGCGCTGCTCGATGGCCTTGAGGTAACGCGGGATTTCCTTGAGCCACTCGCCCGGCGTTTCACGCACGAAGCCGGCATAGACCAGATTGGCCAACTGCTGCTTGATGTCGTTGAGCGCCATGGCCTGGGCCAGGTCGATCTTGCCCTTGAAGCGCTTCTGCAGGCCGTGGTTGAGCTTGAGAAGCTCCAACACCAGGCGGGCGATGCGCTCGGCATGCGCCGTCCAGTCGCCGCGCTTGCGCTCGGCCAGTTGCGCCAGGGCCGCACCGTCACGCGGCAGCGTGGCTTCGCCGTCGAGGATGCAGGCATCCAGGCTGGCCAGCAAAATGTCCTCGACCAGCGCCTCGACGCGGCCGATGTCGCGATACAGCAAGCCCAGCTCGGTCAGTCCCGGCAGCTTGCCACGGAGGAATTTCGCCTGCTCGGCCAGTTGTTGCAGCAGCAGGCGTTGCAGGGCGCGGCGGTGCTGGAAGTCGGCTTCGGCCTGGGTCGGGAAGCGCCCTTCCTTGACCACCCCAGCCTCCTCCACCAGCGCCGGATAGACCGTCATGGAAAGGCCGGCGATCTTCTGCTGGGCCTTTTCCGCCACCTCGGCGAAGGCCTTGGCCTCCACCGTTTTCGGCTTGTCGCTCTGCTGCGGAATCGCCAACGCAGCCTGGCTGGCTTCGGCGAAACGCGCGGTCAACTCGGCCAGATTACGGCCTTCGCCAAGGAACTTGCCCCGCGCATCCACCACCTCGATGTTCATCTTCAGGTGGCTTTCGATGCTTTCAGCCGCCTCCGCCCAGGCCTCGTCGGACACCCGTGCGCCGGTCATGCGCAGTAGCTCATGCCCCAGCGCCTGCGGCAGCGAGCCCTGGCCGAACACCAGCTTGTCCAGCGCTGCGCCGACGAAATCCGGCACCGGCACGAAGTTCTTGCGCAGCGCCTTGGGCAGGCCGCGCACCAGGGCAATGCACTTGGCTTCCAGCAGACCCGGCACAAGCCATTCGAGGCGCTCGGGCTGCAGTTGCGGCAGCAGCGGCGCCGGCACGCGCAGGGTCACGCCGTCACGCGGATGGTTGGGCTCGAAGTGGTAGGACAGCGGCAGTTGCAGCTCACCGATGTGCAAGGTGTCCGGGTACTGCGCGGCGGTGATTTCGGAGGCCGAGCGGGCCAGGGCGTCTTCCTCGCGCATGATCAGAAGCTGCGCGTCGGCGGCGCTGCCCTTCTTGTACCAGCTCTCGAAACTCGCAGCCTGGTAGATGTCCTGCGGGATGCGCGCCTCGTAGTAGCCGAACAGGGTTTCCTCGTCGGCGAGAATGTCGCGGCGGCGCGACTTGGCCTCCAGCTCATCGAGGCGTTCGAGCAACTGGCGGTTGGCGGTCAGGCAGCGCACGCGGCTGTTGATCTCGCCGCGCACCAGGCCCTCGCGAATGAACATCTCGCGCGAAACCGGCGGGTCGATGGGGCCGTAATGCACCGGGCGCCGACCGACGATGATCATGCCGTACAGGGTGATCTGCTCGAACGCCACGACCTGGCCGCGCTTCTTCTCCCAGTGCGGTTCCAGATGGTTCTTCTTCACCAGATGCGCCGCCAGCGGCTCGATCCAGTCCGGCTCGATCTTCGCCACCATGCGCGCGAACAGCTTGGTGGTTTCCACCAGCTCGGCGGCCATCACCCAGTTGGGCTTCTTGCGTCCGATCACGCTGGAGGGGTGAATCCAGAAGCGCCGCTGGCGCGCGCCGAGGTAGTCGCCCTCCTCGGTCTTCTGGCCGATCTGGCTGAGCAGGCCGGCGAGAATCGCCTTGTGCACGGCGGCGTAATTCTTCGCCCGCACCGCGGCCTCGCTGGCCTCGGCCTGCTGCCGGGCGATGGCGTTGACGCGAGTGTCCTTGGTCGGCTGCGGCGTGTTCGCTGTTTGCTCGCCCTGCGCGTCTGAGCGGTTCTGGCTGCCCTTACCCATCAGTTGCAGATCACGGGCAATCAGCACCAGTTGCCGATGCGCATCGCGCCATTCGCGCAGGCGCATATAGTTGAGGAAGTTCTTCTTGCACCAGGTACGCAGCGGATTGCTGCCCAGCTCCTGGCGCTTTTCCTCGAAGCCGCGCCACAGGTTGATCAGCGCCGCGAAGTCCGAATCCACATCCTTCCACTGCGCGTGCGCCTGGTCGGCGGCCTGCTGGCGATCCATCGGTCGCTCACGCGGGTCTTGCACCGACAGCGCGGCGGCAACGATAAGGATCTCCTCCAGGCTGCCCTGCTTGGCACCTTCGAGCACCATGCGCCCCAGGCGCGGGTCGATGGGCAGGCGTGCCAGCTGGCGGCCAAGAGGCGTGAGCTGGCTTTCGCGGTTGACCGCCGACAGCTCCTGCAACAGGTTGAAGCCGTCGCTGATGGCCTTGCCATCTGGCGGCTCGATGAAGGGGAAGTCCTCGATACTGCCCAGGCGCAGGTGCAGCATCTGCAGGATCACTGCCGCGAGATTGGTGCGCAGAATCTCCGGGTCGGTGAACGTCGGCCGACCGAGAAAATCTTCCTCGCTGTACAAGCGAATGCAGATGCCCGGCTCGACCCGGCCGCAACGGCCCTTGCGCTGGTTGGCGCTGGCCTGCGACACCGGCTCGATGGGCAGGCGCTGCACCTTGGCGCGGTAGCTGTAACGGCTGATGCGCGCGGTGCCAGAGTCGATCACATAGCGGATGCCCGGCACCGTCAGCGAGGTTTCGGCGACGTTGGTGGCCAGCACGATCTTGCGCCCCGGCATGGGCGCAAAAATCTTCTGCTGCTCGGCCGGCGTCAGCCGTGCATACAGCGGCAGCACCTCGG
>CAMPIF010000377.1 GCA_946886245.1 Ectopseudomonas composti
CGGCAACACCGCCCGGTGCACCGTCGGCCGTACCGGCAACGACCTGCACTACCGTGGCTACGACGTGCTCGATTTCGCCAACCGCTGCGAGTTCGAGGAAATTGCCCACCTGCTGGTGCACGGCAAACTGCCCAACCAGGCAGAACTGGCTGGCTACAAGGCCAAGCTCAAGGCCCTGCGCGGTCTGCCGGCCGGGGTCAAGGCGGCGCTGGAACAACTGCCGCCCTCGGCGCACCCGATGGATGTGATGCGCACTGCCGTGTCCGTACTGGGCTGCCTGGCGCCGGAGAAGGACGACCACAACCATCCGGGCGCTCGCGATATCGCCGACAAGCTCATGGCCTCCCTCGGTTCGGCGCTGCTGTACTGGTATCACTACAGTCACAACGGCAAGCGCATCGACGTCGAAACCGACGACGACTCCATCGGTGGCCACTTCCTGCACCTGCTGCATGGCGAGAAGCCGCGCGAGTCCTGGGTGCGCGCCATGCACACCTCGCTGAACCTGTATGCCGAGCACGAATTCAATGCCTCCACTTTCACCTCGCGGGTGATCGCCGGCACTGGCTCCGACCTGTTCTCCTGCATCGCCGGCGCCATCGGCGCGCTACGCGGCCCCAAGCACGGCGGCGCCAACGAAGTGGCCTTCGAGGTGCAGAAACGCTACGACAGCCCGGATGAGGCCGAGGCCGACATTCGTGAGCGGGTAGGGCGCAAGGAGGTGGTGATCGGCTTCGGTCATCCGGTCTACACCGTCAGCGACCCGCGCAACAAGGTGATCAAGGACGTGGCCCGCGAGCTGTCCGTGGAACAGGGCAACACCAAGATGTACGACATCGCCGAGCGCCTGGAGAGCGTGATGTGGGACATCAAGAAGATGTTCCCCAACCTCGACTGGTTCAGTGCCGTGAGCTACCACATGATGGGCGTGCCCACCGCCATGTTCACTCCGCTGTTCGTCATCGCCCGCACGGCCGGCTGGTCGGCGCACGTCATCGAGCAACGCATCGACGGCAAGATCATCCGCCCGAGCGCCAACTACACAGGCCCCGAAGACCTGAAGTTCGTGCCGCTCGAGGAGCGTAAATAACCATGAATGACACCCTGAATAGCCAATACCGCAAGCGTCTGCCTGGTACCGCTCTGGATTACTTCGATGCTCGCGAGGCGGTCGAGGCGATCCAGGCCGGTGCCTGGAGCAAGTTGCCCTACACCTCACGCGTGCTGGCAGAGCAGCTGGTGCGCCGCTGCGCGCCGCAGGACCTGAGCGCTGCGCTGGAGCAACTGGTCCACCGCAAGCGCGACCTGGACTTTCCCTGGTACCCGGCGCGCGTGGTCTGCCATGACATCCTTGGCCAGACCGCGCTGGTCGACCTGGCCGGCCTGCGCGATGCCATCGCCGAGCAGGGCGGTGACCCGGCCAAGGTCAATCCGGTGGTGCCGACTCAGTTGATCGTCGACCACTCCCTGGCCGTCGAGGCGCCGGGCTTCGACCCGGACGCCTTCGACAAGAACCGCGCCATCGAGGATCGCCGCAACGAGGACCGCTTCCACTTCATCGACTGGACCAAGACCGCGTTCAAGAACGTCGACGTGATCCCGGCCGGCAACGGCATCATGCACCAGATCAATCTGGAGAAGATGAGCCCGGTGATCCAGGCCCGTGGCGGCGTGGCGTTCCCCGACACCTGCGTCGGCACCGACTCGCATACCCCGCACGTCGACGCGCTCGGTGTGATCGCCATCGGCGTCGGTGGGCTGGAGGCGGAAACCGTGATGCTCGGGCTTCCGTCGATGATGCGCCTGCCCGATATCGTCGGCGTGCGCCTGACCGGCAAGCGCCAGCCCGGTATCACCGCCACCGACATTGTCCTGGCGCTGACCGAATTTTTGCGCAAGGAGCGGGTGGTCGGTGCCTGGGTCGAGTTCTTCGGCGCGGGTGCGGACAGCCTGACCATCGGCGACCGCGCGACCATCTCCAATATGTGCCCGGAATACGGCGCCACCGCGGCGATGTTCTATATCGACCAGCAGACCATCGACTACCTCAAGCTGACTGGTCGCGAGCCGGAGCAGGTCGCCCTGGTCGAGCAGTACGCCAAGACCACCGGCCTGTGGGCCAGCGCGCTGACGACCGCCGAGTACGAGCGTGTGCTGGAGTTCGACCTGTCCACCGTGGTGCGCAACATGGCCGGCCCGAGCAACCCGCACAAGCGGCTGCCGACCTCGGCGCTGCAGGAGCGTGGCATCGCCGACGAGGCCAAGCTGCAGTCCGGCAGGGCCGAAGAGGCCAGCGGCATGATGCCCGATGGCGCAGTGATCATCGCCGCCATCACCAGCTGCACCAACACCTCCAACCCGCGCAACGTGGTCGCCGCCGGTCTGCTGGCGAAGAAAGCCAATGCGCTGGGGCTGGTGCGCAAGCCCTGGGTCAAGACGTCCTTCGCCCCGGGTTCGAAAGTCGCCAAGCTTTACCTGGAGGAGGCCGGCCTGCTCAGCGAACTGGAACAGCTCGGCTTCGGCATCGTCGGCTACGCCTGTACCACGTGCAACGGCATGTCCGGCGCACTGGATCCGGTGATCCAGCAGGAAATCATCGATCGCGACCTTTATGCCACCGCCGTGCTTTCGGGCAATCGCAACTTCGACGGCCGTATTCATCCGTACGCCAAGCAGGCCTTCCTGGCCTCGCCGCCGCTGGTGGTGGCCTACGCCATCGCCGGCACCGTGCGTTTCGATATCGAGCAGGACGTGTTGGGTACCGATAAGGCCGGCAACCCCGTCACCCTGAAAGACCTGTGGCCGAGCGACGAGGAAATCGATGCGATCGTTGCCTCGGCGGTGAAGCCGGAGCAGTTCAAGCAGATCTATATCCCGATGTTCGACCTGGGCAGTGTGCAGGAAGCCGAAAGCCCGCTGTATGACTGGCGCCCGATGAGCACCTACATCCGTCGCCCGCCATACTGGGAGGGCGCTTTGGCTGGCGAACGCACGCTCAAGGGCATGCGCCCGTTGGCGATCCTGCCGGACAACATCACCACCGACCACCTGTCGCCGTCCAACGCCATCCTCGCGGACTCGGCCGCCGGTGAGTACCTGGCGAAAATGGGCCTACCGGAGGAAGACTTCAACTCCTACGCGACTCACCGGGGCGACCATCTGACCGCACAACGCGCCACCTTCGCCAACCCGCAGCTGGTCAACGAAATGGCCGTGGTCGACGGGCAGGTGAAGCAGGGCTCGCTGGCCCGCGTGGAACCTGAGGGCCAGGTGATGCGCATGTGGGAAGCCATCGAGACCTACATGAACCGCAAGCAGAACCTGATCATCGTCGCCGGCGCCGACTACGGCCAGGGTTCGTCGCGCGACTGGGCGGCCAAGGGCGTGCGCCTGGCAGGCGTGGAAGTGATAGTCGCCGAAGGCTTCGAGCGCATCCATCGCACCAACCTGGTGGGCATGGGCGTGCTGCCGGTGGAGTTCAAACCGGGCACCACGCGCCTGACCCTGGGCCTGGATGGCACCGAAACCTATGACGTCGAGGGCGAGATTTCGCCACGCTGCGACCTGACCCTGTTGGTCAATCGCCGTAACGGCGAGGTACTGCGCGTGCCGGTGACCTGTCGCCTGGATACCGCTGCCGATGTCAGCGTGTACAGGGCTGGCGGTGTGCTGCAGCGCTTCGCCAAGGACTTCCTCGAAGGCGCGGTGGCTTGATTGCGTAGGGTGGATCACGCTTCACCGATCCACCGCTGGCGTTGTCACGGTGGATGGAAAAAGCGCCAGCTACGCGCTCCGATCCACCCTACGACTCCTTTAGCGCGTAGCCCGGATGCAATCCGGGAAGAACCGAGCACCATCATTCCCTATCAGGACTGCACTCATGGCTCATCTGCCGCAAGTGAAAATTCCCGCCACCTATATCCGTGGCGGTACCAGCAAGGGCGTGTTCTTCCGCCTGCAGGATCTGCCCGAGCGCTGCCAGGTGCCGGGCGAGGCGCGCGACAAACTGTTCATGCGCGTGATCGGCAGCCCCGATCCGTACGCGGCGCAGATCGACGGCATGGGCGGCGCCACGTCGAGCACCTCCAAATGCGTGATCCTGTCCAGGAGCAGTCAGCCCGAACATGACGTCGACTACCTCTATGGCCAGGTATCCATCGACAAGGCCTTCGTCGACTGGAGCGGCAACTGCGGCAACCTGTCCACCGCGGCCGGTGCCTTCGCCATCCACGCCGGCCTGGTCGATCCCGCGCGGATTCCCGACAACGGCACCTGCGTGGTGCGCATCTGGCAGGCCAACATCCAGAAAACCATCATCGCCCATGTGCCGATCAGAAACGGCCAGGTGCAGGAAACCGGCGACTTCGAACTCGATGGGGTGACTTTCCCAGCTGCGGAGATCGTGTTGGAGTTCCTCGATCCGTCCGACGATGGCGAGGAGGGCGGTTCGATGTTCCCCACCGGCAACCTGGTCGATGACCTCGAAGTGCCGGCTGATGTGGCAGAGGGGGGCACCTTGAAGGCGACCATGATCACCGCCGGCATCCCGACGATCTTCGTCAATGCCGAAGACATCGGCTATCGGGGTACCGAGCTGCGCGAGGCCATCAATGGCGACCCGGCGCAACTGGCCCGCTTCGAACAGATCCGTATTGCCGGTGCGCTGCGCATGGGGCTGATCAAAACGGCGGAAGAAGCTGCGACACGTCAGCACACTCCGAAGATTGCCTTCGTCAGCCCGCCCAGGGATTACCGCACCTCCAGCGGCAAGGAGGTGAAGGCCGGCGACGTCGACCTGCTGGTGCGCGCGCTGTCGATGGGCAAGCTGCACCACGCGATGATGGGCACCGCCGCGGTCGCGATCGGTACCGCCGCGTCCATCCCGGGCACGCTGGTGCATG
>CAMPIF010000378.1 GCA_946886245.1 Ectopseudomonas composti
TGTCAGATCTATGAAGGCACCAGCGACGTGCAGCGGATGGTGATCGCGCGCAGTCTGTAAGTGCCGGTTTATGTAGGGTGCGCCGTGCGCACCAGAGGCTGCGCCGGCCCCCGAATGACCGGTGCGGTTGACGCGAGTTGTCAGGTGCACCACTAGCGCCTGGGAGCGCAGGCGCTAGTGATCGATGGCCTCGAGCAACTGCAGCGCCAGGCGCACACGCTCGGCATTCGGGTAGTTGCGGTTGGCGAGTATCACCAGGCCGGTATCGCGCGCCGGCAGCAGCAGGATGTAGGCGCCGAAGCCATTGGTCGAGCCGGTCTTGTTCAGCAGCAGGTCACCCTCGGCCGGTTCGGGAACACTGAAGCGTTTCACCGGCTGGGGTTGCAGCGCCATCTCGGCGGAGTTGCCAGCCAGCAGTTTTTCCAGGCTGATGGGGTAGGTGTAACGCTCCCAGCCCAGGGCCTGGGTCATGTCACCGACCTGGTAGTAGCCGCGATGGGTGGAGCTGACGGCCTGGCGCAGCGGTGCGGGCAGCTTGTCCGGGTGCAGGTTGGCGTCGATGAAGCGCAGCATGTCGGCCGCAGTGGATTTCAAGCCGTAGGCTTCGGCATCCAGCGCGCCGGGGCTCACGCGCACGGCCTTGTCGTCGCGGTAGCCCCAGGCATAGCGCCTGATCTGCTCGGTCGGTATCCGTACGTAGCTTTCCTGCATGCCCAGTTGTGGCAGCAGGTCCTGCTCCATCAACTGCTGAAACGGCTTGGCCAGGCTGGCGGCCGCCAGGTGGCCGAACAGGCCGATGCTGGGGTTGGAATACAGCCGCTGCATACCCGGCGGATAGACCGCCTGCCAGTTGCGGTAATAGTCGAGCATCTGTCGTTCGCTGCTGACCGCATCCGGAAACTGCAGCGGCAGGCCGCCTGCGGTGTAGGTGGCCAGATCCAGCAGGCTGATGTGATCGAAGGCGGTGCCGCGCAGGGCCGGCAGATACTGGCTGGCGTTGTCGCTGAGGTTCAGCGTACCGCTGGCCTCGGCGTAGGCGCCGAGGGTGGCGGTGAACAGTTTGCTGATCGAGCCCAGTTCGAACAGGGTGTGGCGATCCACGGCCTGGCCGCTCTCACGTGAGGCGACGCCGTATTCGAAGAAATGTTGCTGCCCCTTGTGACTGATGGCGATGGCCATGCCGGGGATGGCGTAGCTCTGCATCATCGGCTTCACGGCGGCGCCGACCTGTTTGTCCAGTGAGGGCGAGGCCGACGCCTGGCTGGCGGCCAGCAGCGTCAGTGCAGCGAACAGGGGGCGGTACAGGTGACGCATGGTGAGTTCCTTTCGTGGCGGGACGATGTCTGTCCTGCTCGGCGAGCGAGTGCGGTGGCAAATCTATGGCTTGGGCCGACTTTTCGAACAATGGTTCAGGGCCTGACACCCTGTTCGCGCAGGCGCTTGTAAAGGGTATTACGGCTCAGGCCAAGGTGGCGGGCCAGGTAGGAGATATTACCGCCGCACGCCTGGTACTGGCTGGCTAGATCGTCGGGCTCGGGGTGTGCTTGCAGGGTCGTATCTGTTGGCAGGTCAAGAAAGAAGTCGTCCGGCAGGTGTTCGGCGCGGATGGGCTGGTCGTCGGCCATGGCCAGCGCCACGCGCAGCACGCTGCTGAGTTGGCGCAGGTTGCCTGGCCAGGGGTGATGCTGAAACAGCTCCAGTACCTCGCGGCTGATACCCGCGCGCTGGTGGGGTTCGCGGTGCTGCTCCCACAGTTTTTGGAACAGCGCCTGCTTGTCGCTGCGTTCGCGCAGTGGCGGCAGCTCCAGGTTCAGGCCGCTGATGCGGTAGTACAGGTCGGCGCGAAATTGCCCGCTGTCGACGTCCTGGCGCAGCGGACGGTTGGTAGCGGAAACCAGGCGCACGTCGACCGGATGCAGGTCGCTGCTGCCCAGCGGCTGCACGCAGCGTTCCTGCAGCACGCGCAGCAAACGGGCTTGCACGCGCAGCGGCATGTCGCCGATCTCGTCGAGAAACAGCGTGCCCTTGTGCGCCTTGCGGATCAGCCCGACATGCCCCTTCTGGCTGGCGCCGGTGAAGGCGCCTTTCTCGTAGCCGAACAGCTCCGACTCCACCAGCTCCGCTGGAATGGCGGCGCAGTTGACTGCGATGAACGGCTGACTGGCACGCGAACTGGCCTGGTGCAGCGCCTTGACGAACACTTCCTTGCCGGCACCGGTTTCGCCCTGAACCAGAATCGGAATGTCCTTTTCCAGCAGGCGTTCCGCCTGGCGCACGGCCTTGTCCATCCGCGCATCGCCCGCGCTCAGCGCATGCAGTTGGGGCTCTTGCGGCGTGCTCTGCGCCGCTTGCGGGCGGAAGTCGCGAGGCTGGATCGGAGCGGGTCGGGCAGGGCGACGTACCCGAGCATGGAAGCGAAAATGGCCGCTGGTGCGCAGGCTGAAGGGCTGGCCGTCCGGTTGATTGAGCAACTGTTGCAGCGGCACGTCGAACAGCTGCTCGATGGCGCCGTAGGTCAGGGGTTGGCCCAGCAGGTTGTCGGCGCGGCGATTGGCGGACACCACGTGGCCCTGCTCGTCGAACACCACCAGGCCAGCCCAGGGGCTGTCGAGGTTGTCCAGGCTGGTGTTGAAGCTGAGCAGGTGGTACTGGTCGGCGAACAGCTTGAGGATCAGGCGGTTCTCCACCGACTGACTCATCATCTTGACCATGCCCAGGGTGTGCGCTGGCGGCAGGTAGCTGTCGCTGGACACGTCGAGCACGGCGATCATGCGCCGTTGCTCGTCGAAAATCGGCGAGGCCGAGCCGGTCATGAAACGGTTGGCCTTGAGGAAGTGTTCGTCGTGCTGGATGTGCACCGCCTGGCCGCAACTGAGCGCGGTGCCGATGGCGTTGGTGCCGGTGTAGCGCTCCAGCCAACTGGCGCCGGCGACGAAGCCGGCGGCCTGGCGCGGTTCGATGAAACGTTGGTCGCCCCAGGAATGCAGCAGCCGGCCCTGGTCGTCGGCGAGCATGATCAGGCAGTTGGAGTTGGAAAGGATGGTGCCGTAGTAGGGCAGCACTTCCTGGTGGGTGGTCTGCACCAGGGCCTGGCGGCTTTCCAGCAGGGCCGACAGTTCGCCGGCAGCTGGTGGGTCGAAGCGCGGCGGGCTCTGATGGGTCAGGCCATAGTCACGACAGCGCGACCAGGACTCCTGGATGAGGGTGTCGTGCGCCGGGGCGCGGGCAGCTTCTGTCATGGGGCGATCTCTTCTTGTTGGTTCGCGATCTGCGCCGCGATCGATCCAGTTTCGTTCAAGCCTGTTCAAAGTCAACGAACGAATTGTTCAGTTGTTCACATTCGACTGTTCAAAAGTGTTCAGTGGAAAACTGGCGCGCCAATCGGCGCGAAGGGATTTTTGATTTTTATCAAATAGATATGTCTGATTTTTGGGTGCTGGCACGCTTGTCGCTATCGATGTTCGCAATCGAATGGCACGACAAGAAAAAGGACAGGCCATGTCGCTCAAGCTCGAACACGTCACCCGTATCGTCGACGGCCAGGTGCATATCGACGATGCCTGCCTGAGTTTCGAACCCGGCTCCTTCAACGTCCTGCTCGGCCGCACCCTGGCCGGCAAGACCAGCCTGATGCGGCTGATGGCCGGTCTGGATCGGCCCAGCAGCGGCCGTGTGCTGATGAACGGCGCCGATGTCACCGGTATGCCGGTGCGCCAGCGCAACGTGTCGATGGTCTATCAGCAGTTCATCAACTACCCGACCCTGACGGTGTTCGAGAACATCGCCTCGCCGCTGCGCCAGGCCGGTGTGGGCAAGGAGCAGATCGTCGAGAAGGTCGAGGCCACCGCGCGCATGCTGCGCATCGACAAACTGTTGTCGCGCTATCCGTTGGAGCTGTCCGGCGGCCAGCAGCAGCGCACGGCCATGGCTCGGGCGCTGGTCAAGGATGCTTCG
This sequence comes from Ectopseudomonas composti, assembly GCA_946886245.1. The sequence goes on from CAMPIF010000378.1 coordinate 3,955, forward strand.
CTGATCCTCTTCGACGAGCCGCTGGTCAACCTCGACTACAAACTGCGCGAGGAGCTGCGCCAGGAAATGCGCGAGCTGTTCCAGGCGCGCCACACCATCGCCATCTACGCCACTACCGAGCCCAACGAGGCGCTGGCCCTGGGCGGAACCACCACCATCCTGCACGAGGGCCGGGTGGTGCAGAGTGGCAAGACCGCCGAGGTCTATCACCGTCCGCAGCAGGTGCTGGCCGCCGAGCTGTTCTCGGAACCTGCGATCAACTTGCTGCCCGGACGCATCAGCGGCTCCGAGGTGAGTTTCGCCGATTGCGTGCACTTTCCGCTCAACCCTGACCTGCGCGACATCGCCGAGGGCGAGTACCGTTTCGGCGTGCGCCCCAGTCATATCGGCCTGGTGCCTTCCAACGACGATGACCTGGAGCTGGCGGTGACCGTGGAGCTGGCCGAGATCAGCGGCTCGGAAACCTTCCTTCACGTGCGCAACGAGCAGTTCGTGCTGGTGCTGCACCTTCCGGGCGTGCACGAGTATGCGGTGGATACGCCAATCCTGATCTACATCCCCACTCACAAACTCTTCGTTTTCGCCGCCGATGGGCAACTGGTGCAGGCGCCCAGTCGCCGTCAGGGGAGGGCTGCCTGATGGCCGAGATTCGTCTGCACAACCTGGCGCACAGCTACAGCGGTGTGCCGAAGGCGCCGGAAGATTACGCGATTCGCGAGATGAACCATGTCTGGCAGCAGGGTGGCGCCTACGCGCTGCTGGGGCCGTCAGGCTGCGGCAAGTCCACATTGCTCAACATCATCTCCGGTCTGCTCAGCCCGTCCCAGGGCGAAGTGCAGTTCGACGGCAAGGCGGTCAACACGCTGTCGCCGCAGGAGCGCAACATCGCCCAGGTTTTCCAGTTTCCGGTGGTCTACGACACCATGACGGT
>CAMPIF010000379.1 GCA_946886245.1 Ectopseudomonas composti
CTGGCGTTTCTGGTTAGGGATGCAACTGGCGGAACCCGGTCTTGCAGCCGCCACCGCCCGGTTCCCCTCTCCCCTTGGGAGAGGGGCTAGGGGTGAGGGTGGGACGTTCCGCGAGCAATTGGATTGAAGAGGTTTGTAAATGAGCTGTGATTTCATCGCCCTGGCCCAGCCAGGCGTGCAAAAGCTGTCCCCCTATGTGCCCGGCAAGCCAGTCGATGAATTGGCCCGTGAGCTGGGGCTCGATCCGCTCGGTATCGTCAAGCTGGCCAGTAACGAGAACCCGCTCGGCCCCAGTGCCAAGGTACTGGCGGCGATTCGTGCCGAACTGGACGAGCTGACCCGCTACCCGGATGGCAATGGCTTCAGCCTCAAGACTGCCCTGGCCGCTCGCTACGGCGTCGACACCGCGCAAGTGACCCTTGGCAATGGCTCCAACGACATCCTCGAGCTGGTTGCCCGTGCCTACCTGGCGCCCGGCCTCAACGCCGTGTTCAGCGACTACGCCTTCGCGGTATACCCCATCGCCACCCAGGCAGTCGGTGCGCAGGGCAAGATCGTGCCGGCCAAGGATTACGCTCACGACCTGCAGGCGATGCTCGCGGCCATCGACGACAACACCCGCGTCGTCTTCATCGCCAACCCGAATAATCCGACCGGTACCTGGTTTGGCCCGGATGCACTGGAGACCTTCCTGGCCAAGGTGCCGGAATCGGTGCTGGTGGTGCTGGACGAAGCCTATATCGAGTACGCCGAAGGCGACGAGCTGCCAGACGGTCTTGATTACCTGGCGCGCTACCCGAACCTGCTGGTCTCGCGCACCTTCTCCAAGGCCTACGGCCTGGCTTCGTTGCGTGTCGGCTATGCCATCAGCTCGCCGGCCATCGCCGATGTGCTCAACCGCGTGCGTCAGCCGTTCAACGTCAACAGCCTCGCGCTGGCCGCAGCCTGCGCCGCGCTGGCCGATGTCGATTACCTGGCCGAGAGCCGTCGCCTGAACGATGCCGGCATGCAGCAGCTGGAAGAGGGCTTGCGTGCCCTGGGCCTGAGCTGGATTGCCTCCAAGGGCAATTTCATCGCCGTCGATTTTGCTCGCGACACCGCCGCGATCAACCAGGCGCTGCTGCGTGAAGGGGTGATCGTGCGGCCGATGGCCGGTTACCGCATGCCGAATTTCCTGCGCGTCTCCATCGGCCTGCCGAAAGAGAACGCGCGTTTCCTCGAGGCACTGGCCAAGGTGCTGTCGGCGTGACTGTCACTGCAGTGCAATCGAACGCACCTAAGATCGGCCGCCTGGTGGTGGTCGGCCTCGGCCTGATCGGCGGTTCCTTCGCCAAGGGGCTGCGTGAACGCGGTCTGTGTCGAGAGGTGGTGGGGGTCGATCTGGACGCCGAATCGCGTCGTCTGGCGGTCCAGCTGGGGGTTGTCGATCGTTGCGAGAGCGACCTCGCAGCCGCCTGTCAGGGGGCTGATGTCATCCAGCTGGCAGTGCCTATCCTGGCCATGGAGAAGCTGCTGGCTCAACTGGCCAGGATCGATCTCGGCAATGCCGTCTTGACCGACGTCGGTAGCGCCAAGGGTAATGTCGTGCGTGCGGCGCGCCTGGCATTTTCCGGCAAGGCTGTGCGCCTGGTGCCCGGTCACCCCATTGCGGGCTCCGAGCAGAGCGGGGTAGAGGCGGCCAACGCGGAGCTGTTCCGTCGCCACAAGGTCATCCTGACGCCGTGCGAGTACAGCGATGAGGCAGCTCTGGCGCTGGTCGAAGGGCTGTGGCGCGAGCTGGGTGCGGATGTCGAGGCGATGGAGGTCGAGCATCACGACCAGGTACTCGCCGCCACCAGCCATCTGCCGCACCTGCTGGCCTTTACCCTGGTCGACTCGCTGGCCAAGCGCAGCGAGAACCTGGAAATTTTCCGCTATGCCGCTGGCGGTTTCCGCGACTTCACGCGGATCGCCGGCAGTGATCCGGTGATGTGGCACGATATCTTCCTCGCCAACCGCGAGGCCGTGCTGCGCACACTGGATACGTTTCGCGACGACCTCGACGCCCTGCGCGACGCGGTCGACGCCGGGGATGGGCATCAACTGCTGGGCGTGTTCACGCGCGCCCGCGTGGCCCGCGAACATTTCAGCAAAATTCTGGCCCGCAGGGCCTATGTGGACGCTATGCACTCGACCGATCTGATTTTCCTGGCAAAACCTGGTAGCTCGCTGGCTGGACGTATCCGCGTACCGGGTGACAAATCCATCTCGCACCGCTCGATCATGCTGGGTTCGCTGGCTGAAGGTACCACCGAGGTCGAAGGCTTCCTCGAGGGCGAAGACGCCCTGGCCACGCTGCAGGCATTCCGCGACATGGGCGTGGTCATCGAAGGCCCGCACCATGGTCGCGTGACCATCCACGGCGTCGGCCTGCATGGTCTGAAAGCGCCGGCTGGCCCGCTGTACATGGGTAACTCCGGCACCTCCATGCGCCTGCTCTCCGGTCTGCTGGCCGCGCAGCCGTTCGACACCACCCTGACCGGTGATGCCTCGCTGTCCAAGCGCCCGATGAACCGCGTGGCCAAGCCGCTGCGGGAAATGGGTGCGGTGATCGAGACCGGCCCGGAAGGTCGACCGCCGTTGATCATCAAGGGCGGTCAACGCCTGACCGGCATGGCCTACGAAATGCCGATGGCCAGCGCCCAGGTCAAATCCTGCCTGCTGCTGGCCGGCCTGTACGCAGCCGGTAGCACCTCGGTGACCGAGCCGGCGCCGACCCGTGATCACACCGAGCGCATGCTGCGCGGCTTCGGCTACCCGGTCAGCGTCGACGGCAGCACGGCCTGTGTCGAGTCCGGCCACAAACTCAGCGCCACGCGTATCGAAGTGCCGGCGGATATCTCCTCGGCGGCCTTCTTCCTGGTCGCGGCCAGCATCGCCGAAGGCTCCGAACTGGTGCTCGAGCACGTCGGCATCAACCCGACCCGCACTGGTGTGATCGACATTCTCAAACTGATGGGCGGCGACATCACCCTGGAAAATCAGCGTGAAGTCGGCGGCGAGCCAGTGGCTGACATTCGTGTGCGTGCGGCCAGGCTCAGGGGCATCGACATTCCGGAAGACCTGGTGCCGCTGGCCATCGATGAGTTCCCGGTGCTGTTCGTCGCCGCCGCCTGTGCTGAAGGTCGCACCGTGTTGCGCGGCGCCGAAGAGCTGCGGGTGAAAGAGTCCGATCGCATCCAGGTCATGGCCGATGGCCTGATCGCGCTGGGCGTGAAGGCCGAGCCGACCCCGGACGGCATCATCATCGAAGGCGGCACCATTGGCGGCGGCGAAGTCTGGGCGCATGGCGATCACCGCATTGCCATGTCCTTCAGCGTCGCTTCGCTGCGCGCCAGTGCGCCGATCCGTATCCATGACTGCGCCAACGTCGCGACTTCCTTCCCCAACTTCCTCGCTCTGGCGGCCGAAGTCGGCATCAATGTGGCCGTAGAGGGCAACGCATGAGCGCCCCGGTAATCACCGTCGACGGGCCGAGCGGGTCGGGCAAGGGCACGCTGTGCGCGCTGCTGGCCAAGCAGCTGGGCTGGAACCTGCTCGACTCCGGTGCGCTCTATCGCCTGCTGGCCTTTGCCGCTGGCAACCACGGCATCGATCTGACCAATGAAGAGTCGCTCAAGCAGTTGGCTGCGCATCTGGATGTGCAGTTCATCGACAAGCGCATCATCCTCGAAGGCGAGGAGGTGACCGACGCCATCCGTAACGAGCAGATCGGGGCGGGCGCTTCCATGGTCGCCTCGCTGCCTGCCGTGCGCGAAGCGCTGCTGCAGCGCCAGCGTGCGTTTCAGGAAATGCCCGGCCTGGTGGCAGACGGTCGCGACATGGGCACCGTGGTGTTCGCCGACGCGCCGCTGAAGATCTTTCTGACTGCCAGCGCCGAGGAACGTGCCCGTCGCCGTTACTTGCAGTTGAAGGCCAAGGGCGATGATGTTAATCTCGCGAGTCTTCTCGACGAGATACGGGCGCGCGACGAGCGCGATACCCAGCGCGCGGTGGCTCCGCTCAAGCCGGCAGCCGATGCAATCGTGCTGGATTCCACCGAGCTTTCCATCGAGCAGGTACTTGAACGAATTCTGAGCGAGGTCGCTGATCGCGATCTTGCCGGTTAAGGATTCTCGATTGCCTTAAATCGCTGAATCCGCCAGGAGGCATGCGGGAGACCAGTCCTAGTCCTGCAGGCCTCTTTTCACATGAACGAACCCACATGGTCTGGAATGTGGTTTGGGCGAATCCCCGCCCTTGATCAACAGGAATCAACATGAGCGAAAGCTTTGCAGAACTATTTGAAGAAAGCCTGAAATCCCTCGACATGCAGCCGGGCGCCATCATCACCGGCATCGTGGTCGACATCGACGGTGACTGGGTTACCGTTCACGCCGGTCTGAAGTCCGAGGGCGTCATCCCGCTCGACCAGTTCTTCAACGAACAAGGCGAGCTGACCATCAAGGTCGGTGACGAAGTCCACGTCGCGCTGGACGCGGTTGAAGATGGCTTCGGTGAAACCAAGCTGTCCCGCGAGAAAGCCAAGCGCGCTGAGTCCTGGCTGGTTCTGGAAGCTGCGTTCAACGCTGAAGAAGTGGTCAAGGGCGTTATCAACGGTAAGGTCAAAGGCGGCTTCACTGTTGACGTCAACGGCATCCGCGCGTTCCTGCCGGGTTCCCTGGTTGACGTCCGTCCGGTGCGTGATACCACTCACCTGGAAGGCAAAGAGCTCGAGTTCAAGGTCATCAAACTGGACCAGAAGCGCAACAACGTTGTCGTTTCCCGTCGCAGCGTCCTGGAAGCCGAGAACAGCGCCGAGCGCGAAGCTCTGCTGGAATCCCTGCAGGAAG
>CAMPIF010000380.1 GCA_946886245.1 Ectopseudomonas composti
GTGCATGGCTTCCAGTACGTTGCGGTAGGCCGCATACGCCGTGAGCGAGTTGCCTGTGGTGACAGGTACGCCGGTACGCTCCAGGGTTTGCAGACCACGATTGCCGACGATGGCGGTAAAGCCGCCCAGGCCGACCAGTTGCGCGCCCTGGTCCTTCAGGCTCTCCACGGCATCGATCACGCGCCGGGCGATTGCACGCGGCTGGGCGAGCATTTCTTCAGCGGTCAGCGGCATGTAATGGACAATGCCTTCGCAGGCTGTTCCGCGTGCACTGACGATGCGCCCGAAGTCGGCAAAGGGCACCAGATTGCGCCATTGCCAGAGGTCGCGGCTGTAACCGCGATCCTGTTCGGCAATGTTGCGCTCAAGCAGGTCGAGGAGCTTGACGTGGCGCTTCAGCGCTATCGAGGTTGGGTGTGCGATGAATCCGAATTTCATGCTGCAAGCTCCGTTGTGCCGGTATCAGCGGCGGTTCCAGGCGGCTTCGGAGAGCAGGCTGAGCCCGTCTCCGTCCGAGTTGTGAGCGAGGGTGACGTCAATGATGTTGAGGCGGCTGGGGGTGGTCAGGGCGTCACGCAGGTACGACGCATCGAACTGCGTCAGGCAACTGCGATGAATGCCAAGCGGGCCGATTCGCTGAATGGCCGGTGGTGTCGCCACCGGGGGTACTGCCACCTGGCGTGCGCCGTTGTAGGCATAGCGCTTGTCCAGATAGGTCTGGATCATCGAGAGGACAGCGTTGCTCAGGTAGAACAGCGTGATGTTCCGCTTCTGCGCCTGTGGGTGCTGAGCCAGGCCGGCCGCCAGGCGCGTTTCGATGTCCGGTACCAGCGCTCGCGCACCGTCGCCGATAAACGCCAGCACATTGCCGGTGCAGGTACTGGCGATATAGGGCAGCGCCATCAGGCCATCGCCCATCAGCGCCCGGCCATACCAGCCGGAAAAGCCCGGATCGGTACGCGGTACGTTGCGCAGTGCGGAAATACCGCAGCGCCCGACGTCGTAGATGCCGGTATAGCGGTAGTCCTGATGCTCGATCAGTTCACCTATCAGGTCGCCCAGGCGCAGGAAGAAGTAATTGGCGGTCATCGGTACGGTGGCGATCTGATCCACCGGCACCGCTTCGGGGATGGTTCGTATGTTGGCAAGCTTGGCCCTGCGCTTGGCCAGCACGTCAGGATTGACCTGCAGATTGGCCTGGACATGGTCGAGGAAGCGATCCAGCGGCACATCCACCGCCAGGTCGGTAAAGGGCGAGCGGTGGCGTGGCTCATGGTTGACCTGTACCACGCGGACCTGCCGTTTCAGCTTGCCTTCGGAGAACGGTGTAGCGGCCTGATCCACCTTGCTCTTGAGAAAGAACAGGCACTGCTCATCCGGGCCGACCAGCTCATGAGCCTCGTGCAGAAAGTGGTAGATACGCCGACTGAAACCATAGAGCGACAGGGGGCCGAGGTAGTTCGCTACCGCTCGGCCCTGGTGATAGGGCGCGACGCTGCCCGGATGGGTGATGGTGTCGGCCAGTGCGATACCGGCACTCTCGGCGATGGCGTAAATCCGCTCGCGCTGGGTATCGGAAAGCGCGCCGCATTGCCAGAGCATATGCAGTGGTGCCTGGTTGATCAGGCGCAGCGCCTCGTTCAGGGCGCCCAGTTGTACCTCGCTCAAGGGCAGACTGTGGCAAGCATCGGATGTCGGCAGCGGCACGTTCAACGGCTGCAGCGGACGCGACTCCAGCGCGGCCTGCGTGGCCAGTATGAACACCGGCTCTGGGCGTTCGGCGAGCATGGCGAACGCCTGTTCGAGCTTGTCGGCAACCTCGTCCACCTTGCGGATGAACACGTGACGCAAACCGCGTGAGGTGATGACCTGACGGCCATCGTGGTCCGCATCCAGGGTGCCCTGAAAGGCGAACCAGGCATTGTCCGGGCTGTCGGCGCAGATGATCAGGCCCGGCGCTCTGGCTCTTTTCAGGTTGGCCAGGGTGCCACGGAACTCGTCGATCATGCCGGAGGTGACTGCGATCACGTAGGCCCGCCCATACAGTTGCCAGCCGGCCAGCGCCGCCACCGCCAGGCTGTGCTCGTTGCAGCCGTGCAGGCTGCGTATGCCGCTGCCGGCGGTGGTTTGCTGCATCGATTGGATCAGTCCGGCCACCATGGAACCGGTATAGGCGTGGAAATCCCAGCCCTCCCGCCAGCGGTCGAACATGAAGCGCGTCACTTCGCTGGCGATGCCGACTGGCGACAGTGTTGGGCTTACCGAGCGGACCAGCCGGCGATTGAAGTGCGCATGTTCGAGGTGATCCACGGCGATCCGCAGCAGATCGGCACGGCTTGCAGCCCGATCCGTCAGCAGGACGCGCAGGTGACGATTACCGCCTGCACGTGCCATCCACCCAGGCAGTGCCGTGGCCTGGCAGTAGAGCAGCGCCGAGTGTGGCGACAGTCGAGGTTCTGCGTGTCCATAACGGCAGGCCGCGAAGAGTGCCTCGAATGGGTCCTCGTCGATTTCATCCTGCGGGCCTGTATCGACGATGAACAGCTCCACCCGCGAAGGCTCGTCCAGCCTGACAAGGGCGGTTTGCGCCGCATGCGCTGTGGCGAATTGCAGCAGCTCTATTTGCAGCGGCTCTCCACGGCTCAGGGCGTTTCCCTGTAGGTAGTGTCCAGCCTGGAGCATCAGGCTCTCCAGTACCTCTGCGCTGTGCGGTCGCCGGCCCAGTGATCGGCACATGTCCCCGAAACACGCGCTGGCGCTCGGGGGGGGCGGTTGTTTCGCGAGCCAGCCCGGCCCTCAACTGTTCGATCACGAACACCACATCATCGATCAGCCTTTGCTCCTGGCTGACCAGGCACACTCCCAGAACGCTTGTCATGCTGTCTTCCTCTGCACAGGGTTTTCGTTGCGGCGGTGTTTGCCGCAATCGCGTTGGCGTGCCCGATTGGCCTGTGCACAGGGCGTTTTCATGGGCAGGTCGTATTGGCTGCGCAGCGCTCGGGCGCGCCCCGCTGTCGTTCTGTGATTCGCGCCAGAGGCGGGCCGGCGAACAGGGCCAGGGCGCAGACGCCGAGCATGGCCAGGGTCAGGCCGAGGAGCATGCCGCCATAGCCCAGGTGGTCGAGGAGCAGGCCGGCGGCCACTGGCACCGCCAGGCGCGAGACCACGAACAGGCTGGTTTGCAGGCCGTAGTCGGCGGCCTGGCGTTGCTGGCGGGTGAAGAACATCATCAGGCCGAAGACCAGGCTGGAAATCGCGCCCATGGCCGCAGCCACCAGGGCTGCGCCGACCACCAGCCCGGATGTGCCGACTCCGCCCCAGACCAGAGCGGTCAGCGTGGCCAGGGCAAGCAGGGCGAAAGCGCTGAACAGCGGCACGGCGCGGGCGACCCCGAGCCAGCGCTGCAAACGCCCGCTGGCCACGCTGGACAGGGCGCCTATGACGCCGCCGCCGAATCCGGCTATCCAGGCTACCTGGGTGGCCGGCATGCCCTGATCGAGCAGCAGGGGTTTGAGGTACAGCCAACTGGCGCCAATGAACGGGAAGCAGGACAGCAGCAGTCAGGTCCACAGCATTGCGCCGGGTTGCTGGAAGTAGCCGCGCCAGCCGCTCTCACGGCTGTTGCGCGCTGCACTCAGCGGACGCGGCATCGAGCTTTCGCCGAGCAATGCAAGCAGCAGTGCGCCCAGCAGCAGAGCGGCGCTCATCAGTATGAAGGGGGCCTGCCAGCCCCAGTGTGCGTGCACCAGCAGCATCAGGCCGGCGCCGACCACGGCGGCCAGGAACAGCGCCGCCGAGCGAATGGCTCCCGCGCGCACGCGTTCGCTTTCCGGTAGCAGCTTGATCGCCAGGGCGTTGACCGGGATGTCGGTCCAGGCTGCCAGGACACCGGCGAGCAGGGTCAAGGCAAAGAACAGGGCATGCCGGTCAAGTAGCTCCTGGCGACCGACCAGCAGCAGCGTCGCCGCCAGCCCCAGGCACAGCAGCAGCGCCCAGCTTTTGTAGTGCGCCCCGGCGAAACGCCAGCGCTCTACCGGCAGCGCCAGAAGGAACTTGAACACTGCGGGCAGGCCGGCCAGTTGAAACAGACCGATCTCGGTGCCCGACCAACCGTGCTGGCGCATCACCAGCGGCATGCCGAGCAGCAGGTAGATACTCGGTAGCGCCAGGGCGAAGTTCAACCAGCCAAAGAGCATCTGGCGCCCGAGCAAACGCACTGCTTGCGCGTTCATTGCGAGGCCCTGCGGCCGATCACGGCGGTCACCGGAGTCATGGGAAATGGCACGTCGTGCAGCGTTTCCAGGGCGCTGAAACCGACACCTTGCATGGCCTGGCGCAGAGCGCCTGCATGGGTCAACTGGCGGCCGAGCATGCGCATGGACAGGTAATAGGAAAGCATCTGCCGCGCGGCGTCCCGACGCTCGGGAATCTCCGCCTGGGCACACACCAGCACGCCGCCGGGGCGCAGCGCGGCGTGAATCTTGCGCAATGCCTGATCGATGTCGGGCACGAAATGCAGCACCGAGGAACACCAGATCAGGTCATAGCCCTCACCGAAGTCGTCGCACGTCAGGTCGCCGCTGCGGCAGCGCAGGCGTGTATCAAGAGCGGCTGCGGCGATGTTCTGTTCGGCCACGCGGATAGTCTCCGGCAGGTCGAACACCTCGCCGTGCAGCGCTGGGTTGGCCTTGGCCAGGGCGATGGCGACCAGAGCGGGACCTGCGCCCAGGTCGAGCAGGCGTTCAGCGCGGGAGAACTCGGGCAGTTGCGTGATCAGTGTCAGCGCTGCATCCACTGTTGCCGCGCGCTGTTCCTGGGCGATCTGCAGGCTCTTGGCCTTCCGGCCGGCGTCCTCTTGGAGCT
>CAMPIF010000381.1 GCA_946886245.1 Ectopseudomonas composti
CCAACGTCGCCACCGGCTACCACGCCATCGAATTCCTGCTCTGGGGCCAGGACCTGAACGGCACCAACCCCGGTGCTGGCCAACGCCCGGCCAGCGATTTCGTGGTTGGCGAAGGCTGCACCGGCGGTAACTGCGAACGCCGCCGCGACTACCTGAAAGCCGCCACCGCGCTGCTGGTCAGCGACCTCGACGAAATGGTCGCGCAGTGGCAGCCGAACGTGGCCGACAACTACCGCGCCAGCCTGCAAGCCGAAGCGGCCGAGAACGGCCTGCGCAAGATGCTGTTCGGCATGGGCAGCCTGTCGCTCGGCGAACTGGCGGGCGAGCGCATGAAGGTCGCGCTGGAAGCCAACTCCACCGAAGACGAGCACGACTGCTTCAGCGACAACACCCACAACTCGCACTTCTACAACGGCAAAGGCATTCGTAACGTCTACCTGGGCGAGTACAAGAAGGTCGACGGCAGCACCCTGACCGGCCCGAGCCTGTCCGAGCTGGTGGCCAAGGCTGACGCCCAGGCCGACGCCACCCTCAAGGCCGACCTGCAGGAAACCGAAGCCAAGTTGCAGGCGCTGGTCGACAGCGCCGAGAAGAACAACCTGCACTTCGACCAGCTGATCGCGCAAGGCAACACCGAAGGCCAGCAACTGGTACGTGACGCCATCGCTGCGCTGGTCAAGCAGACCGGCGCCATCGAGCAGGCGGCGGGCAAGCTGGGCATCAGCGACCTGAACCCGGACACCGCCGATCACGAATTCTGATCGCCGTAGCAGTTTGAAAAGCCGGCGCCCCGCAAGGAGCGCCGGCTTTTTCATGGCGGCTGTTACCCTTCGCCAGGGTGCGCCGTGCGCACCGGAGAAAGGTTCGGGCTGCTGGTGCGCACGGCGCACCCTACGAACCCCGTGCCACCGCGCTGCGGTACTCACCCGGAGTCACGCCATAAACCTGCTTGAACTGTCGCGACAAGTGGCTCTGATCGGCGAAGCCCAACTGCATCGCCACGCTGACCGCCGCACAACCGCCCTTGAGCATCGCTCGCGCCTGCTCGAGGCGCCGCTGCTTCAACCAGGCATGCGGCGGCAAGCCGGTCGCGCGGCGGAACACCCGAGCGAAATGAAAGGGTGAAAGAGTGACCGCAACCGCCAGTTCTTCCAGCGAGGGCGGCTCGATCAATCGCTCGGCGAGCATCTGTTTGGCGCACGCCACGGCCCAGGGTTCACGCCCAGGGGCAGGCGGTTCGGCAAGCTGCGCATGGTGCTGAAACAGCAGCAGGATCGCCTCACGCCAGGCCAGTTGCTGCTGCAGCGCCTCGGCACCGCCCTCGAGCAGCTGATGCAGTTGCAGAAAGGCCGCGTGCAAACGCGGATCATGCAGCACGCTGCAGGAAAACGACGGCATGCCGGCCTTGGCCAGGCCCAGCTCCTGCAGCGCCCCCAGTACCTGGGCGTTATCAGGATAGAAACCGCGATAGCGCCAACCGTCTTCGTGCGCCTTGGAACCGGTATGCACTTCGTCCGGGTTGATCAGCACCATGCTGCCCCGAGGTGCCAGATGATCACAGCCGCGATGATGAAAGCGCTGGGCGCCATGTTCGATCACGGTGAACACGAAACCTTCATGCACGTGAGGGGCGAAGCGCTGTTCCAGGTAGCGCGCCTGCAACAGCTCGACGCCGCTCAATGCGGAGGCTTGCCAGAAGCGGGTCTGCTCACGACTGTGCATGAGAGTCAGGCGCTGAAGCCCGCCTCCATGGCCTCGCGCAGCGCCGGCCATTCCAGGTCGGTGATGCTGTACAGCAGGGTGTCATCGAGACGGCCATCGGCCAGACGGCGATGGTTGCGCAGCAATCCTTCACGAACGGCGCCGAGCTTCTCGATGGCGCGTTGCGACCGCAGGTTGCTGGCAGCAGTTTTCAGCTGCACGCGGACCATGCCCCAGTTTTCGAAAGCGTGCCTGAGCATCAGATACTTGATGCTGCTGTTCAACCCTCGGCCATGCTGGTGTCGATCGAGCCAGGTCCAGCCGATCTCGCAGGCCGGCAGGCTATTGATGAAGTCGGCGAAGCGGGTGGTGCCCACCAACTCGTCACCCAGGCGAATGACGAACGGCAGTGCACGCTGCTCGCGCATATCGGCCAGGGCGCTGCGGTACCAGTCCAGTCGCTGGGTACCGCTCATGTACAGCAGTGCCTCCCGGTTGGCTTCGGCCAGCGCCACCAGCGCGGGGATATCGGCATCGGAAAGCGGTTCCAGGCGCAGAGCACCACGTTGCAACGTCACCAGCTGCGGCTTGAACATAGGGCTTCCTCAGGGTCCTTCCTTGGGCAGAATCGCAAACGGGGCACGCTATCAGGCCACTGCCTGGGACACAATCGAGTCCTGTCGCAAAGTGCGCCAGGCGGCCTGCGACCTTGGTCGCAGCCGACAGATCGAGGCTTTGTGCAACACTGGTCAACATCGGCCTCGCCTCGGCGGCCAGGCTCATTTCGTTTCACTGCGCGTTTCGGAGTCTGCATGTCGCTGTCCCCCGGGTTGATCGCCGCGGTCGCCCTGATCTACATGGCCATTCTTTTCGCCATCGCCTTCTATGGCGACCGCCGCAGCGCCCCCATGCCGCCGAAGATCCGTGCCTGGGTGTACTCGCTGTCGCTGGCCGTTTACTGCACCAGCTGGACCTTCTTCGGCGCCGTCGGCCAGGCCGCCGTGCAGCTATGGTCGTTCCTGCCGATCTACCTCGGCCCGATCATCCTGCTGCTGACCATGCCCTGGGTGCTGCAGAAGATGGTGATGATCAGCAAGCAGGAAAACATCACCTCCATCGCCGACTTCATCGCCGCGCGCTACGGCAAGTCGCAGTCGCTGGCCATCGTCGTGGCACTGGTCTGCCTGGTCGGCGTGCTGCCCTATATTGCCCTGCAGCTCAAGGGCATCGTCCTCGGGGTCAACCTGCTGATCGGCGAGCATGCCCAGGACACCGGTACCAGCGCGCAGGACACGGCGCTGATCGTGTCGCTGGCACTGGCGCTGTTCACCATTCTGTTCGGCACGCGCAAGCTCGACGTCACCGAGCACCACCGCGGCATGGTGCTGGCGATCGCCTTCGAATCGCTGGTCAAGCTGCTGGCCTTCCTCGCCGTGGGCGCCTTCGTCACCTTCGGCCTGTACAACGGTTTCAATGACCTGCTCGAGCAGGCGCACAACACCGCCGAGCTGGATAAATTCTGGAACGAGGCGGTGAACTGGCCGGCGATGATGGCCCAGACCGGTCTGGCGATGATCGCCATCATCGCCCTGCCCCGGCAGTTTCATGTGGCCGTGGTGGAGAACATCGAACCCAGGGACCTGCGCCTGGCACGCTGGGTGTTCCCCGCCTACCTGGTACTCGCCGCACTCTTTGTCGTGCCCATTGCCCTGGCCGGACAGATGCGCCTGCCGGCCGGCATCACCCCGGACTCCTTCGTCATCAGCCTGCCGCTGGCTGAAACCCATCCGGCGCTGGCCATGCTGGCCTTCATCGGCGGCGCCTCGGCCGCTACCGGCATGGTGATCGTCGCCTCGGTGGCGCTGTCGACCATGATTTCCAACGACATGCTGTTGCCCTGGCTGCTGCGCCGGCAGAACACCGAGCGGCCGTTCGAGGCCTTCCGCCACTGGATGCTCACCGCGCGCCGGGTCAGCATCGTGCTGATCCTGCTGCTGGCCTATGTGTGCTATCGCCTGCTCGGTTCCAACGCCAGCCTGGCGACCATCGGCCAGGTGTCTTTTGCCGCCATCGGCCAGTTGGCCCCCGCCCTGTTCGGCGCACTGGTGTGGAAGCAGGCCAATCGCCGCGGCGTGTTCGCCGGCCTGATCGTTGGCGCCATGCTCTGGTTCTATACCCTGGTGCTGCCGCTGGCGGCACGCGGCATGGGCTGGTCGCTGGACAGCTTCCCCGGCCTGAGCACCCTGCTATACGCCCCCATCGGCCTGCAGGTCGATCCGCTGACGCGCGGCGTGGTGCTGTCGCTGGCCGGCAACATGCTGCTGTTCGCCTGGGTTTCCTGGTTCTCGCGCACGCGCGTTTCCGAGCACTGGCAGGCCGGGCGCTTCATCGGCCATGATCTGGGCACCAAACCCAGCAACCGCAGCCTGCTGGCGGTGCAGGTGGCCGACCTGCTGATGCTGTCCAGCCGTTTCGTCGGCGAAGAACGCGCACATCAGAGCTTTACCCGCTTCGCCCTGCGCCAGGGCAAAGGCAAGGCCTTCGACCCCAATCAGCCGGCCAACAGCGAATGGATCGCCCACACCGAGCGCCTGCTCGCCGGTGTCCTTGGCGCCTCCTCGACCCGAGCGGTGGTCAAGGCCGCCATCGAAGGCCGCGAGATGCAGGTCGAGGATGTGGTGCGCATCGTCGACGAAGCCAGCGAGGTGCTGCAGTTCAACCGTGCACTGTTGCAGGGGGCGATCGAGAACATCACCCAGGGCATCAGCGTGGTCGACCAGAACCTGCGTCTGGTGGCCTGGAACCACCGCTACCTGGAGTTGTTCGAGTACCCCGAAGGCCTGATCTACGTCGGTCGGCCGATTGCCGAGATCATCCGCTTCAATGCCGAGCGCGGCATGCTCGGTGGCGGCGACCTCGAAGAGAACGTCGCCAAGCGCCTGTACTGGATGCGCCAGGGCACTGCGCACAGCTATGAGCGAGTATTCCCCAACGGCCGGGTCATCGAACTGATCGGCAACCCCATGCCCGGTGGCGGTTTCGTCATGAGTTTCACCGACATCACCGAATTCCGCGAAGCCGAGCGCGCGCTCAAAGGCGCTAACGAAGGCCTCGAACAACGGGTCGCCGAGCGC
>CAMPIF010000382.1 GCA_946886245.1 Ectopseudomonas composti
GCCGTTACCCGGTCGTCTACCTCAGACCGGCAAGCTGAAATAGAAGTTGGCGCCTTCGCCGGGGCGTGAATGAACCCTCAGCTGGCCGCCGTGCAATTGCACGATCTCCCTTGCCAACGCCAGTCCCAGGCCGACGCCGCCCTTGCGCCGGCCGACCTGAACGAAGGGCTCGAAGATCCGCGCCTGCTGTTCGAAGGGGATCCCTTCGCCTTCGTCCTGCACGCTGACGATCACCTGTTCGCCATGGCGACGCACCTGTAGCCGTATCTCGTCACCCGGGTTGCTGTAGCGCAGGGCGTTGTCGGTCAGGTTATCGAGCAGCCGCTGCAGCTGCGTGGCATCGAGTTCAAGCTGCGGCAGTGGCTCGTGGACTTCGCAGAGCAGCGTCACCTCGCGTTGCGCAGCGCTCTCGGTAAAGCGTTGAGACATCTGCTGGATCATTGCGCCGAGGTCACAGGGGCGGCGCTGCAGGGTCTGTACACCGTTCTGGTAGCGCGAGAAGTTGAGCAGGTCGTCGATCAACTGCACCAGCCGATGCATCTCCTCGTCGACCGTGCGTATCAGTTCCTGCTCGCGTCCGCCTGGCGGCAGTGAAAGACGTTCGCGCAGCAGGCTGAACGCCATGTGCATACCGGTGATCGGCGTGCGCAGCTCATGCGAGGCGCGCAGGATGAACTCGCTGCGCACCCGGTCGAAGGCACGTTGTTTGGTGACGTCACGCAGCACCATCACTGCCCCCACGCTACCACCCTCGCGCAGCTGAATCGGAGTCAGGGCCCAGGCCAGCAGCCTGGTCTCGCCGTCACGTTCGATCTGCAGATCAGCCGGCGGCTCATGCAGCAGTTCGCCTGCCAGTACCTGGCGCAGCGCCTCGTCCACGGCATGATCAGGCAACAGTGGCCCGATCGGCTGGCCGAGGATATCGGCCTGCCAGGAAAGCTGGCGCAGCGCCACCGGGTTGGCGTGTTCGATGTTGCCCTGGGCGTCGAGGATGACCAGACCATCGTCGATGCTGTCGAGCACCGCTTTCAGGCGGCCCTCGCTGTTGAGCAGTTGCTTGAGGTTGCTCGAGTGGTATTCGCGCAGGGACTCGGTCATCAGACCGAAGCGGCGGCTCAGGACGGCCAGCTCGAACACCGGCGATACCGGCAGCACCACGTCATATTTGCCTTGGCCGATCCGATCGGCGGCCCGCGCCAGCATGTCGATGGGGGCGCCGAAGCGGCGGGCGATGCCGTGGGCCGTCAGCACGCCTATCGCCAAGACGGCCAGGCCGATAAGGACCAGGAGCCCGGCGATCAGCTGGGAGCGTTCGCCAGCACGACTTTCGGCCGAGATGACCCAGTCGACGACCTGGTCCTGTTGCGCCAGCAGGTGATCACGCAGGTGCTGAAAGGCTTCGATGAAGGGCTTGTGGTTGCCCAGATCGTGCGGTGTCTCGCCGGGCGCGGTGGCGCTATTGGCTGCCTCTTCCATTTCAGCGTAAAGCGCTGCTGCTTGTTCCAGGCTGCGCAAATAGTCGTCATTGAGGTTGGCCTTGAGACCCTCATCGAAGGTGGCACGGAACGACTTGCGAATGGCTTCGAGGCGCTGCGCATCGGGCTGCTGATCGATCAGCACGATCAGTTCGTCGCCTAGGTGCTGGCGCAGTTTCTGGCCGATCTGCACGGCGTCGAAGCCGCGCTGGATCAGGTCGCTCTGGCTGCGCGCCATCTGCGTGACGCTGAACAAGCCGAGCAGCAGGCCCAGCAGCGCCACGGTGATCAGCGCGGAGATGCTGAGGAACAGTCGCGTGCGAAGCTTCATCGACAGCTTCATGGAGATCCCGTGGTCAGAGGTTGTACTGCTTGCGTTTGCGGTAGAGGGTCGAGGTATCGATACCCAGCGTCTTGGCGGCCATGTCGAGGGTGTTGCTGCTGGCCAGCACGGCGGCGATATGCGCCTTTTCCAGCTCTTCGAGGCTCATTGCTGCGCCGACGCGCACGGCATTGCCAGGTGCTTCGCTGCTGCCGCCGAGGCCGAGGTGAGTCACTTCCACCGTCTCGCTCTGGCAGATGATGCTGGCGCGTTCGATGACGTTGCGCAGCTCGCGAATGTTGCCTGGCCAGTGATAGTCCTGCAGAGCAGCAGCGGCTTCGGGGCTGAAACCGCAGGCCGGGCGACCATAGTCGCTGACGAAGCGGGCGAGGAAGCGCTCGGCCAGTCCCATCACGTCTTCGTGACGTTCGCGCAGCGGCGGCAGCTTCAGGGTGATGACGTTGAGGCGGTACAGCAGGTCTTCGCGGAAGCGTCCTTCGCGGACCATCTCGTCGAGGTCCAGATTGGTCGCCGCGACGATGCGCACATCGGCGCGGCGGGTTACCGGATCGCCGACACGCTCGTATTCCTTGTCCTGAATGAAGCGCAACAGCTTGGGTTGCAGGGCCAGTGGGAAGTCGCCGATCTCGTCGAGGAACAGGGTGCCACCGTCGGCCTGACTGACGCGGCCCTGAGTGCTTTCGCTGGCACCGGTGAAGGAGCCGCGGGCGTGACCGAACAGTTCGCTTTCCATCAGCTCGGCCGTCAGCGATGGGCAGTTGATGGTTACGCAGGTGCGCTTGGCACGGCGGCTCCAGCCGTGGATGGCGCGCGATAGCTCGCCCTTGCCGGTACCGGATTCGCCGAGAATGAGGATGTTGGCGTCGGTAGCGGCGACCTGCCGTGCGGTTTCCAGAATCGCCATCATCGCCGGGCTGTGCGAGTCGAGGCCATCCTTGGCCTTGCGCACCTCACCCTCCAGAGCCTCCAGACGTGCGGCCAGGGTGCGCACTTCCAGCTGCTTGGCGGCGGCCAGGCGCAGTTGATCGGGAGTGCAGGGTTTGACCAGGTAATCGGCGGCACCAGCCTGGATCGCATCGACGGCGGTGTCCACGGCCGAATGGGCGGTGACGATCACCAC
Source organism: Ectopseudomonas composti (assembly GCA_946886245.1). Next base: position 2,939 of record CAMPIF010000382.1, read on the forward strand.
GCGCATCCAGGGTGCCTGGATGCGCATCTGCGCCAGCAGGTCCAGGCCGTTGTCCTCGCCCAGGCGCAGGTCGAGAAAGCACAGGTCGAAGACCTGCCGCTGCAGCAGCGCCTCGGCTTGCGTCGCACTGCTGGCGCCGGCGACGTCATAGCCTTCGTCTTCAAGGCAGTAACGGAAGGTACGCAGGATTGCCGCTTCGTCGTCCACCAGCAGAATGCGTCCGCTGCCTTGCTCTGAAACTGCCATGTATGTGCTCCGTCTGACTGGTCAATGCAGCTTAGTCAGGTAAAAACCATGCAAGTTGCACGGCCCGACTGTGCGAATCCTGCACCCTGCATGCAGGCAGGCTGCCTTTTCTTGAATTAACTATTTGTTTTTAAACGAATTTATTTTGTCGTGGTGGCTGGCACGGGGCTTGCGATATTGCTCGTATCCTCTCACGAACAGGAGTGAACTCATGCCCCCGTTCAAGCCCTTGTTAGTGGCCGCCGGCACCGCCCTGATGCTTGGTCTGGCGCCTGTGGCCAGCCACGCTGCCGAAGGCCAGCTGTCAGCGCAGCTGGATGCGGCACGCCAGGAAGGTTCGATCTGGACAGCCTTCGCGCTCAACCGGCACCTCAACCCTTTCAAGCTCGATATCGATGTGGAGGACGGTGAGGCCGCCCTCAGCGGCAAGGTCGAGAGCGAGGTTCAGAAGGAGCTGGCCGAGCAGGTGGCGCTGAGCATAGATGGCATCGATTCGGTGGACAATCGCATCGAGGTCAGCAGCGACGCCATCGAGGGCGCTGCACCCAGCATGGTCCAGCGCCTGGAGGACGCCAGTCTGGCTGCCACGGTGAAATCCAAATTGCTGTGGAACAGCAACACTCGCGGCCTGGATATCCAGGTCAAGAGCGAAACCGGCAACATCACCCTCAGTGGTCATGCGCAAACCCCGGCGGCCAAGGAGTTGGCAGGCCAGCTGGCAGCCAATACCGATGGCGTGCGTGAAGTGTTCAACCACCTCAGCATCAGCACCGCCGACAGCAGTAGCAGCGAAGTGCAAACCACACTCGACGAAGCGCGCGAGAACATCAGTGACAGCTGGATCACCAGCAAGGTCAAGGCCAGCTTCCTCTCCAGCCGCAACCTGGATGCCATGAACATTGCGGTGAACACCGACGACGGCCTGGTCAGCCTGCGTGGCAACGTGCTGAGCAGTGCCGAGAAGCGCCTGGCAGTCGAGATCGCTCGCAACATCCGTGGTGTGCGTGGTGTCGACGCCGACGCCCTGCGTATCAGCGGCTGAATTTCAATCCATCGCAGCCGCTGGAGCGGCTGCCATCTCGCAAGTCCCATCGCCAAGGAGTGAATCCATGAGCAGCAAGACCGCACAACTCAATGAACTGATCGAAATCACCCGTGACGGCAAGCGCTTCTACGAGCATGCCCACGAAGAGGTCAAGGATATCCGCCTGCAGGCGCTGTTCCGCGACATGGTGCGCGCCAAGACCGAAGTGATCGATGCGTTGAGCGTCAAGGTCGCGGCCAACCAGAGCGAGCCGGCGGCTGGCGGCACCCTGCTGGGCAAGCTGCGCCAGTTCTACGCTGACACCCGCGCGACACTGGCCAAGGATGAAGACGCCACCTACGTCGCGCAGCTGGAGGAAGCGGAAGACCGCATTCTGCATGCCTTCGAAGATGCGCTGGAAAGTGCGGACAATGATGTCCGTGTGCTTCTGGCCGTGGAAATGCCCAAGGTGCGGGCTTGTCACGACCGCATGCGGGCGCTGAAGCAGAACATGCAGTAATCCTCGCGCGTCATCCGAGCCCCTGCACGTACTGCGTGCGGGGGTTTTTTATTGGTTCTTCGCATAGTTTGGGGAACGTCCGGGTTGACACCGGACTGGCAATTAC
>CAMPIF010000383.1 GCA_946886245.1 Ectopseudomonas composti
CCGGGAAACCTTCATGGCCAGCCTGATGGGCGCGGTGTGCACCTCGGGCATGATCTTCTTCATTCTGCTCGGTGCCGCGTACCTGACCTCGGCCATGAGCTTCACCGGCCTGCCGGCGGCACTGGCCGACTGGATCATCGCCAAACAGCTGTCGCCGTATCTGTTGCTGCTGGCGCTGACGCTGTTCTTCATCGCCCTGGGCTGCTTCCTCGACGGCATCTCGATCATCCTGCTCACCACCGCCGTGATTCTGCCGGCGGTGCAGGCTGCCGGGATCGATCTTCTGTGGTTCGGCATCTTCGTCATCCTGGTGGTGGAAATGGCGCAGATCACCCCGCCGGTAGGCTTCAACCTGTTCGTCATCCAGAATCTCACCGGACGCAACCTGGGCGCGGTGGCGCGCGCCAGTTTCCCGTTCTTCCTGCTGCTGGTGCTGGCGGCGATCCTGATCACCCTGTTCCCGCAGATCGTGCTGGCGCTGCCCGAGGCAATGCGCGGCGCCTGACCTCTCGCCGTGGCCCGTTCGCTCTCCAGTGGCGGGCCATGGTTCTTCTTTTTTGCACCGCGTCGGTGCAGCCTTGAAAGAAAATGTCGCAGCGCCGCAAGCGGTTGTGGGGCGTCCCTCGTTAAGCTCAGCGGCTATATGTGACCCATCGGTCGCTCCCTTCACGCCGGTCCGCATGCGACTCGCAAGTGTCATCGTCGCTTCATGGACTAACGTTGAACTAATACCTCACGGCAGCGATGTCGAACCACCAGCCCAATGGAGCAAAACCATGGCGTTCTTTACGGCGGCCAGCAAAGCCGACTTCCAGCACCAACTGCAAGCGGCCCTGGCACAGCACGTGAGTGAGCAGGCGCTGCCACAAGTAGCCCTGTTCGCCGAACAGTTCTTCGGCATCATCGCCCTCGAGGAATTGACCCAGCGGCGTTTGTCCGACCTGGTCGGCTGCACCCTGTCGGCCTGGCACATGCTGGAGCAGTTCGATCACACCAAGCCGCAGGTGCGCACCTTCAACCCCGATTACGAGAAGCACGGCTGGCAGTCCACCCACACGGCGGTGGAAATCCTCCATGGCGACATCCCGTTCCTGGTCGACTCGGTGCGCATGGAGCTCAATCGCCACGGCTACAGCATCCATACCCTGCAGAACAGCGTGTTCAGTGTGCGCCGTGACAAGAACGGCCAACTGCTGGAGATCCTGCCGCGTGGCACCCAGGGCGAGGGCGTGCTGCAGGAAGCGCTGATGTTCCTGGAAATCGACCGCTGCTCCGGTTCCGCCGAGCTGAAGACGCTGGAAAGGGCCATTCACGAAGTCTTCGGCGACGTGCGCATGAGCGTCGCCGACTTCCAGCCGATGAAGGCCAAGGCGCGCGAACTGCTGGCCTGGCTGGATCGCGCCAAGCTCAAGGTGGACAAGGCCGAGCTGGATGAAATCAAGGTCTACCTGAACTGGCTGCTGGATAACCACTTCACCTTCCTCGGCTACGAGGAATTCACCGTCGCACCGACCGCCGATGGCGGCAGCATGGTCTACGACGAGAAATCCCTGCTCGGTTTGTCCAAGCGTCTGCGTACCGGCTTGAGCGCCGAGGAGCTGCATATCGAGCCGGAAGCGGTGGCCTACCTGCGCGAGCCGCAGCTGCTGTCCTTCGCCAAGGCGGCAGTGCCGAGCCGTGTGCATCGTCCGGCCTATCCGGATTTCGTCTCCATCCGCGAGCTCGATGCCAAGGGCAACGTGGTCAAGGAATGCCGCTTCATGGGCCTGTACACCTCGGCGGTGTATGCCGAGAGCGTGTGGAATATCCCCTACATCCGCCGCAAGGTGGACGTGATCAAGCAGCGTTCGGGCTTCGACAGCAGTGCTCACCTGGGCAAGGAACTGGCGCAGGTGCTGGAAGTGCTGCCGCGTGACGACCTGTTCCAGACCCCGGTGGACGACCTGTTCAACACAGCGCTTTCCATCGTGCAGATCCAGGAGCGCAACAAGATTCGCGTGTTCCTGCGTCGCGATCCCTACGGTCGCTTCTGCTACTGCCTGGCCTACGTGCCGCGCGACGTGTACTCCACCGAAACCCGCATGAAGATCCAGCAGGTGCTGATGGAGCGCCTGCAGGCCACCGATTGCGAGTTCTGGACCTTCTTCTCCGAATCGGTGCTGGCGCGCGTGCAGTTCATCCTGCGCGTCGACCCGAAGAACAAGACCCAGATCGACCCCGTGCGTCTGGAGAAGGAAGTCATCCAGGCCTGCCGTTCGTGGAAGGACGACTACGCCAGCCTGATGGTGGAAAGCCTCGGCGAAGCCCAGGGCACCAACGTGCTGGCCGAATTCCCCGGCGGCTTCCCGGCCGGCTACCGCGAGCGATTCGCCCCGCATTCGGCGGTGGTGGACATGCAGCACCTGCTCAGCCTGAGCAACGACAAGCCGCTGGTGATGAGCTTCTACCAGCCGTTGGCCCAGGCAGGCCAGCAGCTGCATTGCAAGCTGTATCACGCCGATACGCCATTGCCGCTGTCCGACGTCCTGCCGATTCTGGAGAACCTCGGCCTGCGCGTGCTGGGCGAGTTCCCCTACAAGCTGCGCCGCAATGACGGCCGCGAATTCTGGATTCACGACTTCGCCTTCACCTATGCCGAAGGCCTGGACGTCGACATCCAGCAGCTCAACGACACCCTGCAGGACGCCTTCATTCATATCGTCGGCGGTGATGCCGAGAACGATGCGTTCAACCGCCTGGTGCTGACCGCTGCCATGCCCTGGCGTGAAGTGGCGCTGTTGCGTGCCTACGCACGCTATCTCAAGCAGATTCGCCTGGGCTTCGACCTCAGCTATATCGCGGCGACCCTGATCAACCACGCCGACATCGCCAAGGAGCTGGTGCGTCTGTTCCGTACCCGTTTCTACCTCGCCCGCAAGCTCACCGCCGAGGACCTGGAAGACAAGCAGCAGAAGCTCGAGCAGGCCATCCTGGCTGCGCTGGACAACGTCGCCGTGCTCAACGAAGACCGCATCCTGCGTCGTTACCTGGACCTGATCAAAGCCACCCTGCGCACCAACTTCTTCCAGACCGACGCCAGCGGCGCGGCCAAATCCTATTTCAGCTTCAAGCTCAGCCCGCGTCTGATTGCCGATATTCCGCGTCCGGTGCCGAAGTTCGAGATCTTCGTCTACAGCCCGCGCGTCGAGGGTGTGCACCTGCGCTTCGGCGACGTCGCCCGCGGCGGCCTGCGCTGGTCGGATCGCGAGGAGGACTTCCGTACCGAAGTGCTCGGCCTGGTCAAGGCGCAGCAGGTGAAGAACGCGGTCATCGTGCCGATGGGCGCCAAGGGTGGCTTCGTGCCGCGTCGGATGCCGGTTGGTGGTTCGCGTGACGAGGTGCTGGCCGAGGGCATCGCCTGCTACCGCATCTTCATCAGCGGCCTGCTCGACATCACCGACAACCTCAAGGACGGCGAGGTGGTACCGCCGCAGAACGTGGTGCGTCACGACGCCGATGACCCCTACCTGGTGGTGGCGGCGGACAAGGGCACCGCGACCTTCTCCGACATCGCCAACGGCATCGCCGCCGAATATGACTTCTGGCTCGATGACGCCTTCGCCTCCGGCGGCTCGGCCGGCTACGACCACAAGGGCATGGGCATCACCGCCAAGGGCGGCTGGGTTTCGGTGCAGCGTCACTTCCGCGAGCGCGGCATCGACGTGCAGAAGGACAATGTCACGGTGATCGGTATCGGCGACATGGCCGGCGACGTGTTCGGCAACGGCCTGCTGCTGTCGCAAAGCCTGCAGCTGGTAGCGGCCTTCAACCACATGCACATCTTCATCGACCCGAACCCCGACGCCGCCAAGAGCTTCGTCGAGCGCAAGCGTCTGTTCGAGCTGCCGCGTTCGAGCTGGGCCGATTACGACGCCAAGCTGATTTCCGACGGCGGCGGCATCTTCCTGCGCAGCGCCAAGAGCATCGCCATCACCTCGCAGATGAAGGCGCGCTTCGACATCGCGGCCGACAAGCTGGCGCCCACCGAGCTGCTCAACGCGCTGCTCAAGGCGCCGGTCGACCTGCTGTGGAACGGCGGTATCGGCACCTACGTCAAATCCAGCAAGGAGAGCCACGGCGACGTCGGCGACAAGGCCAACGACGCCCTGCGCGTGGACGGCCGCGAACTGCGTGCCAAGGTGGTAGGCGAGGGCGGCAACCTGGGCATGACCCAGCTCGGCCGCGTTGAATTCGGCCTGCATGGCGGCGCCAGCAACACCGACTTCATCGACAACGCCGGTGGCGTGGACTGCTCCGACCACGAAGTGAACATCAAGATTCTGCTCGGTGAGATCGTCTCCGGTGGCGACATGACCGAGAAGCAGCGCAACAAGCTGCTGGCCGAGATGACCGATGATGTCTCCGAACTGGTGCTGGGCAACAACTACAAGCAGACCCAGGCGCTGTCGCTGGCCGAGCGCCGCGCCCGCGAGCGCGTCGGCGAGTACAAGCGCCTGATGAATGCGCTGGAGAGCGCCGGCAAGCTCGACCGTGCCCTGGAATTCCTGCCCTCGGACGAGGAGTTGAACGAGCGCGCTACCAACGGCCAGGGCCTGACCCGGCCGGAGCTGTCGGTGCTGATCTCCTACAGCAAGATCGACCTCAAGGAGTCGCTGCTCAAGTCCCTGGTGCCGGACGACGAGTACCTGGCGCGCGAGATGGAAACCGCCTTCCCGGCGATCCTCACCGAGAAGTTCGGCGACGCCATGCGCCGTCATCGCCTCAAGCGCGAAATCGTCAGCACGCAGATCGCCAACGACCTGATCA
>CAMPIF010000384.1 GCA_946886245.1 Ectopseudomonas composti
CGCGGCGATCCGGACTGACATTGGAGAAGCCCCGGCGGATCGCCGCGATACCTCCCGAGTGCTTGAGGGTGTTCAGCAGCAGAATTGCGCCGAAGATGATCCACAGGATCGAGGCCGTGAGAATCAGCCCCTGCAGGCTGGAGGCGATGACCCGGTTGAGGGACATGTCCCAGGCCAGCAGGCCGATCACGGCGGTGAGGACGAACACCAGCGGCATCGCGTACTTGGCTGGCCAGCGAAAGCCGATCAGCAGTACACCCGCTAGCACCAGTGGCACGAAGGCCAGGATGGACAGCAGCGTTTGACTCATGGGTTGGTTCCTTCTTTTTCTTGTGAACCACAAATTTCCGGGGACACCCGGCGCCACGCATCTGGAAGGGCCGGGCACCACGGCACCGACCTTTCCGCGAGCCACGAAGACAGGGATCACCCATCGTCGCGCTCATGCTCGAAAGCCCCGACGGTCAGAAACCGTCAGGGCTTGTTACTGCTCCGTGGAGGCGTCAAGAGCCATCCACGGTTGTTAACCCCCTTGTGCAGGAGCCCCGCCCGGGGCGAAGCTTTTCTCCAGCTTCGCGGCGGGGCGCCGCTCCTACATGATCGGTGAGATGCTCAAACCTCCTCTTTGAAACGCAAACGCCAGGCGTGCAGCAGCGGCTCGGTGTAGCCGGACGGCTGCTCGCGGCCCTTGAACACCAGATCACTGGCGGCGCGGAAGGCATGGGATTGCTCGAAGTTCGGTGCCATCGGGCGGTAGGCCGGATCGCCGGCATTCTGCCCGTCGACCACCTGCGCCATGCGCTGCAGCGTCTCGCGGACCTGGGCCTCGCTGACCACGCCGTGGTGCAGCCAGTTGGCGATGTGCTGGGCGGAGATCCGCAATGTGGCGCGGTCTTCCATCAGGCCGACGTTGTGGATATCCGGCACCTTGGAGCAGCCGACGCCTTGCTCGACCCAGCGCACCACGTAACCGAGGATGCCCTGGCAGTTGTTGTCCAGCTCCTGCTGGATATCGTTGGCGCTCCAGGGCCGTTCGGCGCTGACCGGTACGCTGAGCAGGTCATTCAGCAGGCTGTCGCGCTGACTGGCCAGGTCGATCAGCTCCAGCTCGCTCTGTACCGCCTGCACGTCGATCTGGTGATAGTGCAGGGCGTGCAGCACGGCGGCGGTCGGCGACGGCACCCAGGCGGTGTTGGCGCCGGCCTTCGGGTGACCGATCTTCTGTTCGAGCATGGCCGCCATCAGGTCCGGCATGGCCCACATGCCCTTGCCGATCTGCGCCTTGCCACGCAGGCCGCAGGCCAGGCCGACCAGCACGTTGTTGCGCTCGTAGGCCTGGATCCAGGCGCTGGACTTCATGTCGCCCTTGCGCAGCATGGCGCCTGCTTCCATGGCGGTGTGCATCTCGTCACCGGTGCGGTCGAGAAAGCCGGTGTTGATGAAGGCCACACGCGCGCTGGCGGCCTCGATGCAGGCCTTGAGGTTGACGCTGGTGCGCCGCTCCTCGTCCATGATGCCCATCTTCACCGTGTTGGCCGCCATGCCCAGCAACTGTTCGACGCGACCGAACAGCTCGTTGGCGAAGGCCACTTCGAACGGGCCGTGCATCTTCGGTTTGACGATATAGACGCTGCCGGTGCGCGAGTTGCCACGACGCTTGAGGTCATGCAGGGCGATCAGGCTGGTGACCACGGCATCCAGGATGCCTTCGGGAATCTCATGGCCTTCGCCATCGATGATGGCCGGGTTGCTCATCAGGTGGCCGACGTTGCGCACGAACAGCAGCGAGCGACCGTGCAGGGTCAGTTCGCTGCCGTCGGCGCCGGTGTAAGTGCGATCCGGGTTGAGGCGGCGGGTGATGCGCTTGCCGCCCTTGTCCAGCTCCTCGGCCAGGTCACCTTTCATCAGGCCCAGCCAGTTGCGGTAGATCACCACCTTGTCAGCGGCGTCGACGGCGGCCACCGAATCCTCGCAGTCCATGATGGTCGACAACGCCGCTTCCATCAGCACGTCCTTGACCCCGGCGGCGTCAGTGCGGCCGATAGGGCTGCCCGCGTCGATCTGGATCTCGAAGTGCAGGCCGTTGTTCTTCAGCAGCACCGCGCTCGGTGCGGCGGCATCGCCCAGGAAGCCGACGAATTTCTCTGGCTGTGCCAGGGAGGTCTGCGCGCCGCTGCTCAGGGTCACCTGCAACTGGCCGGCGACTACGGCATAGGCGCTGGCGTCGGCGTGCGAGCCCTTGGCCAGCGGCGCCGCCTGATCGAGGAAGGCGCGGGCGAAGGCGATCACCTTGGCGCCGCGTACTTCGTTGTAGCCCGGCCCTTTGCTGGCGCCATCAGCCTCACTGATCGCGTCGGTGCCATACAGCGCGTCGTACAGCGAGCCCCAGCGAGCGTTGGCGGCGTTCAGTGCGTAACGTGCATTCATCACCGGCACCACCAGTTGCGGGCCGGCCTGGGTGGCGATCTCGCTGTCGACCTTGGCGGTGGTCGCCTTGACCTTCTCCGGCTGTGGCAGCAGATAGCCGATGGTGCCGAGGAAGGCGCGGTAGGCGTTCATGTCACGGATCGGGCCGGGGTTGGCGCGATGCCAGGCATCCAGCTCGGTCTGCAGGCGGTCGCGCTCGGCCAGCAGCGCACGGTTGCGTGGCGCCAGATCGTGCACCAGCGCGTCGAAACCGTTCCAGAAGGCCGCAGCCTCGATACCGCTGCCGGGCAGCACTTCGTGTTCGATGAACTGCTTGAGCTCGGCGGCTACCTGCAGGCGCTGACATTGCACGCGTTCGGTCATGTTTCTGTTCTCCTGTCTATTCGCTCCCCTCTCCCATTGGGAGAGGGGCTGGGGGTGAGGGTTTATGGCGGTGCGCTGCAAATGCCCCTCATCCGGTATTTCGTGCCACCTTCTCCCGGAGGGAGAAGGGCATTGGTTGGCGGCTGCGTTGCAAAAAAGCCTCATCTGGTACTTCGTGGCAGCTTCCCCCTTGGGGGAGAAGGGCATCGGTTGGCGGCTGCGTTGCAAAAGCCCCTCATCCGGCACTTCGTGGCAGTTTCTCCCTTGGGGGAGAAGGGCATCGGTTGGCGGCTGCGTTGCAAAAAAACCTCATCTGGTACTTCGTGGCAGCTTCTCCCTTGGGGGAGAAGGGCATCGGTTGGCGGCTGCGTTGCCAAAGCCCCCTCATCCGGCACTTCGTGCCACCTTCTCCCAGAGGGAGAAGGGCATCAGTTGGCGGCTGCGCCGCAAAAGCCCCTCATCCGGCACTTCGTGCCACCTTCTCCCAGGGGGAGAAGGGCATCAGTTGGCGGCTGCGCCGCATGTTTGAAGGGCCGCAATACCTGCTTTGGCCACCTGCGCGTCCTGCTCGGCCTTGACCCCGGACACGCCCACGGCACCCACCACCTGGCCGTCCACCAGCACCGGCACGCCACCTTCCAATGAAGTAATCAGCGGCGCGCTGAGGAAGGCGCTGCGCCCGCTATTGACCATGTCCTCGTAACCCTTGGTTTCACGGCGGCCGAGGGCGGCGCTGCGCGCTTTCTCGGTGGCGATGTAGGCGCCGATCGGCGCGCAGCCGTCGAGACGTTCCAGGGCCAGCGGGTGGCCGCCGTCATCGACCACGGCGATGGCCACGGCCCAGCCCTGTTGCTGCGCTTCGCTGCGGGCCGCCTGGAGGATCTGGGCAACTTCGGTCTGGCTGAGTAAGGCTTTGTGTTGCATGGCATACCTCGTATTCGTGGTTTCGTAGCCCGGATGCAATCCGGGATTTACGGCGTTCGTTGTCCCGGATTTCATCCGGGCTACGGCGATCAGTGCATGGCCTCCTCGACTATCTCGATCCAGTGCCTAACCGGAGTACGTCCGGCACCGTCCAGATGGGTCTGGCAGCCGATATTGGCGGTGACGATGGCGTCGGGTTTGCCGCTTTCCAGGGCGTTCAGCTTGTTGTCGCGCAACTGCCGCGACAGCTCGGGCTGGGTCAGCGAATAGGTGCCGGCCGAGCCGCAGCACAGGTGGCCATCCGGCACGGCGGTCAGGCCGAAGCCAAGGCGCGTCAGCACGCCCTCCACTGCGCCGCCGAGCTTCTGCGCATGCTGCAGGGTGCAGGGGCAATGGAAGGCCAGGCGCTGCTCGGCGCGTACCTGAAGTTTCTCCAGCGCCTCGCTTTGCAGCACCTCGACCAGATCCTTGGCCAGGGCGCTGACCCGCGCCGCCTTGGCGGCATAGGCCGGATCGCTGGCGAGCAGATGGCCGTAGTCCTTGACGAAGGCGCCGCAGCCGCTGGCGGTCTGCACGATGGCTTCGGCGCCGGCCTCGATGGCCGGCCACCAGGCATCGATGTTCTGCCGCGCACGTTGCAGGCCGGCTTCCTGGGCGTTGAGGTGATAGTCCACGGCGCCGCAGCAACCCGCTTCGCGAATCGGCGTGACGCTGATGCCGAGGCGATCCAGCACGCGCGCGGTGGCGGCGTTGGTGTTGGGCGACAGCCCCGGCTGCACGCAGCCTTCGAGCATCAACACGCGGCGCGTGTGCTGCTGCGTCGGGCGCGGCTTGGCCGGGCGAATCTCGCGCGGCAGCTTGGCCTTGAGCGCGGCCGGCAGCAGCGGGCGCAGGGCCAGGCCGGTCTGGGTCAGCGTCCTGAACAGTGCCGGTCGCGGCACCACGGCGCGCAGGCCCTGACGCAGCAGGCGTTCGTTCAGCGGCCTGGGCACCGCCTGCTCGACCACTTCGCGCCCGATATCCAGCAGGTTGTGGTACTGCACACCGGACGGGCAGGTGGTTTCGCAGT
>CAMPIF010000385.1 GCA_946886245.1 Ectopseudomonas composti
CACGGGTGATGCCCACTTCGGCCTGCGCGAAGGGCTGGAAGATGCGCGCTTGAGCATCCTCGGCGATGCCGATGCCGGTATCGCGCACGCGAATGCTGATGCCCTCCTGACTGCAGGCGACGATCAGGTCGACGCGGCCGAAACGGGTGAATTTGAGCGCATTGGACAGCAGGTTGCTGACGATCTGGCGCACCCGCGTTGGGTCGCCCAGCACCTGGGTCGGCAGTGCCGGATCGATCAGGCAGGTCAGCTCTACCGCGCTGGCGGCATTCTGTGACAGCAGGCTGGCGGTTTCCTCGGCCAAGGCGCCGAGGTCGAAGGGGATCTGCTCCAGCTCGAGCTGGCCGGCTTCGAATTTGGACAGGTCGAGAATGTCGTTGAGCAGTTCCACCAGCACCTTGCCGGAGTCATGGGCGATGCCCAGTTGCTGGCGCTGTTCGGCGCTGAGCGGGCCGTCCAGGGCCAGCGCGAGCATGCCCAGCAGGCCGTTGAGCGGCGTGCGGATCTCATGGCTCATGTTGGCCAGAAAGGCCGAGCGCGCCTGGGCCATGTTCAGGGCGGTGGTGCGCGCCACTTCCAGTTCGCGGTTGGACTGGCTGAGGCGGGCGTTGGTGGCCTTGAGCTCGGCAGTGCGCGCCGAGACGATGTTTTCCAGTTCGTTCAGGTACTGGGTCAGGCGGTCTTCGGCGTTGCGTCTGTGCTCGATCTCCTGGGCGATGCTCGACAGCTGGCGGTTGGTGACCTCCACCAGGGTGCCGATCTCGTCGCGTTCGTGGCCCTTGGGGCAGGGCACCGGACGGTGTTGCGGGTCTTGCGGATTGCGTTCGCTGAGTGCGCGAATCACCCCGGTCAGGGGTTTGGTCAGCATGAAGTAGAACAGCACCAGCAGAATCAGCGACAGCAGCAGGCTGCGTGCGAAACCGGTGAGGAGGGTCAGCAGCGAACGTCTGAGAAAGTGACTGCCGAAGGCGTAGGTGTCGACTTCCAGGCGCAGAAAACCCAGGGCTTCGTTGGGCGCATGGCTGACGTGGAGCGGGTCCTGGAACTGCCGCTGAGCGCCGAACAGGCTGTCACTGAAGACCCGGTAGCGGCTTTCCCTGCGTGGGCGGCTGACGCTGGCCAGCACCAGTCCGCTGTTGTCGATCAGCTCGGCGCGGGTCACTGCGGGCGAGCGCAGCAGGCCGAGGACCAGCTCCTGCGCCAGTTCCGCGTCGATGTTGTAGGCGATACGGGCGGCGGGGTTGTGGCTGATTTCCAGCAACGCGCGAATCTCGCGGTTGATGGAGGCTTCTTCGCTGGCATAATCGACCGCCACCTGGGTGACGCTCAGCAGCGTGCCAAGGATAAACGCCACCAGGACGGTCAGGCCGGCCTGTTTGAACGACAGGCGATTGGTGAGCGAAATGTCCATAGATGCGTGCGTGGTCTCTGATCCCTGGGCGCCTGCCAAGCATAGCTGATAGCGACCCTGTACCGGCAGAGCCTGCAACGTGCGGTTCTGCGCAAAAGGAGTAGTAGATCGTGGATTCCCGGTTACTGGATTTTCTTGCCCGCGCCGAGCAGGTGCTAGAGCGCATCGAGCCCTTGTTGCCCGCGCTGCGTCCGCACGTGGACTGGAGCACGTGCGTGGCGGCGCGCTGGGTGCGTGATGGTCGCAGTGGCTACCTGATGCCGCTGGATGTCAGCCTCGACCTGTCGCTGAGCGACCTGCTGGGTGTGGACGCCCAGCGCGAGCAACTGGCGCGTAACACCCGTCAGTTCGTCAGCGGCATGCCGGCCAACCACGCCTTGCTTTGGGGGGCGCGCGGTACCGGCAAGTCGTCGCTGGTGCGCGCCTTGCTCGCCGAGCACGCCAAGGCCGGCCTGCGTCTGATCGAAATCGAACGCGATCACCTGGCCGACCTGCCGCGTGTGGTGGAGTTGCTGGCTGGCTTGCCGCAGCGTTTCGTGCTGTTCTGCGACGACCTGTCGTTCGAGGCGGGCGAGGGCGACTACCGGGTGCTCAAGAGCGTGCTCGACGGCTCGCTGGAGCAGGCGCCGGATAACGTGCTGCTGTACGCCACCTCCAACCGTCGCCACCTGGTGCCCGAGCATCAGAGTGATAACGAGAACTGGAAGCGGGTCGACGGCGAACTGCATCCCAACGAGGCGGTGGAGGACAAGATCGCGCTGTCCGATCGTTTTGGCTTGTGGCTGTCGTTCTATCCCTTCAGCCAGGATCATTTCCTGCTCGTCGTGCGTCACTGGGTCGACGTGCAGGCGCGTCAGGTCGGGCTCGACTGGAGCTGGGACGAGGCGCTGGAAAAAGCCGCCATTCGCTGGGCGCTGGGCCGCGGTAATCGCAATGGCCGCTGCGCCTATCAATTCGCCCGCCACTGGGTCGGGCTGCAACTGCTGGAGCAACAGGCATGATCGATCTTTCTCAGACTGGTGGTGATCTCAACGGTTACCCGCTGCTGAGTGCACAATTGCAGGCATTGCTCAGCGGCGAGCGCGACTTCATCGCCAATGCTGCGCAGTTTTCCGCCTTCCTGTTTCACGAGCTGGCCGACCTGAACTGGGCGGGCTTCTATCTGGTGAAGGATGGCGAGTTGGTGCTCGGCCCGTTCCAGGGCAAGGTGGCCTGCGTGCGCATCGCCTTCGGTCGTGGTGTCTGCGGCGCGGCGGCGGCCAGCCTGCAAACGCAGCGAGTCGAGGATGTGCATGCCTTTGCCGGGCACATCGCTTGCGACAGTGCATCGAACAGCGAACTGGTGGTGCCTCTGGTCAAAGAAGGGCGCCTGATCGGCGTGCTGGACCTGGACAGCCCGTCGCTGGGGCGGTTCACCGAGGTGGATCAGGCCGGTATCGAAGCGCTGGCAGCGATCTTCCTGGCCGCCAGCGACTGCTGAATACGCCTTGGGCGCTGCGGGGGCTTGATCCGCTGGGGTGCGCCGCGCGCACCGCTGGCTTGAGGTGTCGCCGAGGCTGATTTCGCAATTGGTGCGCGCGGTGTTCAGCGCTTGGCGCCGATCTTCTCCAGTGTGCGCAGCTCACGCGGCAGCAGTTGCTGCACGCAGGCGCTGCCCTTGATGCGCGCGTAGTGCGCCGCCAGGTTCGGCCAGCGGCCGGCATCGAGGGTTTCCCCGCCGTGCTCCATGTTGATCAGTTGGCTGGCCAGCGCCAGGTCGGCCATGGACAGCTGGTCGCCAAGGAAGTAGGGCGCGTCGCCCAGTGTGGCCTCGAAATAGTCGAAGTGATTGGGCAGCTTGTCCTTGAGCGTCTGCTGCACCTTTTCCTCATCGCATGGCTGGCCCATGGTGGCTTTCAGCACGCGGTTGCGAAACACGGTGAAGGTACACAGCGGCGCCAGCTCGTAGTCTGCGTATTTTTCCAGCCAGCGTACCTTGGCACGTTGCTCCGCACCGTCGCCATACAGTGGCTTGTGCTCTGGATAGCCCTCTTCCAGGTACTGGCAGATGACGCTGGAGTCCGCCAGCTTGAGGTCGCCATCGCGAAAGGCGGGAATCCGGCCCAGCGGATTGAGCTCGCGAAACCAATCCGGCTGGCCGAAGGGCATGACCACTTCGAGTTCGTAATCCAGGCCCTTTTCGATCAGGCACAGGCAGAGTTTGCGAACGAAGGGGGACAGGGGTGCCCCATAAACGGTCAGGCTCATTGCAGCTCCTATCGGCGATCAACGTGGTTGATTGAGCGAAGGCGGTCGTCTGCTCAGTCGTAGATGTTCTTCTTCTTCCAGTCGTCTTCCAGGTCCTTCAGGCCTTCGGTCAACTGGCTGGGTTCATCCGCTGCGGGTGCGCTGTTGTTGAGCACCATGGCATTGGCGCGCGCCAATTGCTCTTCGAAACGCTTGAGCTGCGTCTGATAAGGGGCCGGGTCAGGTTGCTTGCGCAGATACTGCACGCCGCGTTCGAAGGCCAGGCGGGCCTGGCCAGGTTGGTTCTGCTGCATGGCCGTCTGGCCCAGGGTGCTGAAGAACTCGATATGCACCAGTACCAGCATCTGGCGAATCTGCTTGAGCCAATGCTTGCCATCGTTGGCGGGCAGCAGGCCACCCTGTGCCGAGCTGGTGATCAGGGCGTGCAGGTTTTCCAGCAAGAAACGCACATCCTTGGCCTTGGCTTCGTTGGTGATAGGTTGTGGTGGGTTCTTCACCGGGATGGATTCGCCCTGAGCGATCTGGGTCTTGAGGGTGTCGATATCGTTCTGCAGTCTGGTGTTGTGCTTGTCCAGCGGTAGCAGGCGTTCGCTGACTTGCAGCTGCAACTGGCTCAGCAGCAGCTTCAGCTGCGGTGTCATCAGCTGCCCAGGCATGCGTTCGGAGATATCCTGGCAGCGACGAATGCGGTCGAGCAGATCAGCGCGCTGGCGCGCTTTCTCCAGCTTGTTGTTCTCGACGGCATGGTTGACGTAGGCAATCACCATCAGCAGGGCGATGCCACCGACGATCAGCATGGTTATCACGAGTGCGGACACTGCTTGGGACCTCTCGAGAATCGATTTTTCGACCGAGTGTAGTGGCTTGGCTGCAAGGCTCCTAGTGGCATATCGATTTATGGGCTGAAGTCTTTGATTTTAAAAATTTTTTAGAGAGAGGTTGACGACCCTCGAAAGGCTCCATAGACTGCGCGCCACTTCCAGCGCAATGCTAGAAACAGAGCGAAGGAAGCCGGAAAGTTGCTTGATGTTCCGGGGTGTGTCCCCTTCGTCTAGTGGCCTAGGACACCGCCCTTTCACGGCGGTAACAGGGGT
>CAMPIF010000386.1 GCA_946886245.1 Ectopseudomonas composti
AGCCTGAAGCCGCCCAGGCCGAACTGGTTGGAGTCGATCATCTTCTGGATCGCCGTATTGGCGCCGGAGCCGGCCTCGATGCCGTAGATCTTGCCGTCCAGCTCGTCCTTGAACTTGGCAATATCGGCCAGGGTCTTGAGCCCCTTGTCAGCGGTGTAGCTGGGCACGGCGAGCACCGCCACGGCGTCGTCGAGCGACGGTTCGGCAGCAACCTTGACCGCACCAGCGTCGAGGAACGGCTTGATGTTGTCGTCCATGATCGGCTTCCAGTAGCCGAGAAAGGCATCGATCTGCCCTTTCTGGATACCGGCGAAAATGATCTGTTGCGACGCCTGGGTCTGCTTGGTTTCGTAGCCGAGGCCGTGCAGCAGCTCGCTGGCGACGGCGGTGGTGGCGACCACGTCGGTCCAGCCGACGGCACCGATTCGAACGTTCTTGCAACTGGCATCGTCGGCCAGCAGGGAGGTACTGAACAGGCTCAGGGTGCAGCACGCGGCCAGCGCGGTAAGACCTTTCATCTGGGTGCTCCTCATCGTGTCACAGCGGTTCTATTTCGTTTTTCTAGAGGCTTTGGCCCCCACCGTGCTCGGGTTTCTCGCTTCCCGATGAGACCACCTTACGCTTCGCCCTGGTGGATTATTCGCACCTCAACGACTATTAATTGACCTATACCGACCTTATGCTTTTGTGAAAGCCATGCAGGCCCATTAATCTTTCGACCTGCCCGGCGCCTGGATGCATTGCGGGAGTCCGCCCCCGGATTGCATCCGGGCTATCTGCCACCTCCGATACCGGCGCCATGAGCTGTATGCCCCAGACCTTCTGCTTCCTGCTGCTGCCCGGCTTCTCGATGATGGGCCTGATGTCGGCCATCGAGCCGCTGCGCGTGGCCAATCGCTTTCGTGGCGAGCTGTATCGCTGGCGCCTGCTCAGCCAGGACGGCCATGCCGTGCAGGCCAGCAACGGCATGTCGCTCAACGTCGACGACAGCCTGGAACTGCCAGGGGAAAGTCGAGCACTGTTCGTGGTCGCCGGTTTCGAGCCGCTGGCCCATTACGACCACCCTCTGGCGCATTGGCTGCAACGCCGCGAACCCGAGTTGGCCGTGCTCGGCGGTATCGACACCGGCAGCTTCGTGCTGGCCGAGGCCGGGCTGTTCCAGCATCAGCGTCTGACCCTGCACTGGGAAGCCATCGACGCCTTTCGCGAGCGCTACCCGACGTTGCGGGTCACCCAGGAGCTGTTCGAGATCGACGGCAAGCGCATCACCAGCGCCGGCGGCACCAGCAGCCTCGACCTGATGCTCGGCCTGATCGGCCAGGAACACGGCGAGCCGTTGGCGATGCAGGTGTCCGAACAGTTCGTGGTCAGCCGCATCCGCACCCGCCTGGACCACCAGCGCATGCAGGTGGCCAGCCGTTACGACCTGCACAACAAGAAGCTGGTGCGGGTGATCGGCGAGATGGAGCGCCAGTGCGAGCAGCCTCTGCCCAGCCAAGCGCTGGCCGAGCGGGTCGGCATCACCGTGCGTCAGCTGGAGCGGCTGTTCCGTCATCATCTGGCGAGCACACCCTCGGCCTTCTATCTGGGCCTGCGCCTGGACAAGGCGCGCCAGCTGCTGCGCCAGAGCGACCTCAGCGTGCTGGAGGTGAGCCTCGCGTGCGGCTTCGATTCGGCCTCGTATTTCTCGCGCTGTTACCGCAAGCGCTTCGCCGCCAGCCCCAGCCAGGATCGCCACGAGCGGCCAGGCAGCTAGGCCAAGCCTGGGCCGGATGCAATCCGGGGCCAGGCACAGTGGATTCCTCGGACTGCATCCGGGCTACGCGGTACGGGCGCAACCACGGCATATCCGTTCGCGACCTCGGCTTGACGCTTTCGGCAAACCCCCAGTCGTTTTTGCACCGGGTCGCCCTGCCCCCCAGGGATAAGCTCTCCCCAAAGCGCCGACGACCGACTCGGCGCATACGTTTAGGGGACAAGCCTGATGAGCCCAGCCGAGTTACACGCCGACAGCATCGTCATCGACGGTCTGATCATCGCCAAGTGGAACCGCGACCTGTTCGAGGACATGCGCAAGGGCGGCCTGACCGCAGCCAACTGCACGGTGTCCGTGTGGGAAGGTTTCCAGGCCACGGTGAACAATATCGTTGCCAGCAACAATCTGATTCGCGACAACAGCGACCTGGTCATGCCGGTGCGCACCACCGCCGACATCCGCAAGGCCAAGGAGCAGGGCAAGACCGGCATCCTCTACGGTTTCCAGAACGCCCATGCCTTCGAGGACCAGATCGGTTACGTCGAGGTGTTCAAGCAGCTCGGCGTGGGCATCGTGCAGCTGTGCTACAACACCCAGAACCTGGTCGGCACCGGCTGCTACGAGCGCGACGGTGGCCTGTCCGGCTTCGGCCGCGAGATCGTCGCCGAGATGAACCGCGTCGGCATCATGTGCGACCTGTCCCACGTCGGTTCGAAAACCTCTGAAGAAGTCATCCTCGAATCGCAGAAGCCGGTGTGCTACTCCCACTGCCTGCCGTCCGGCCTGAAAGAGCACCCGCGCAACAAGTCCGACGAGGAACTGAAGTTCATCGCCGACCATGGCGGTTTCGTCGGCGTGACCATGTTCGCGCCCTTCCTGGCCAAGGGCATCGACTCGACCATCGACGACTACGCCGAGGCCATCGAGTACGTGATGAACCTGGTCGGCGAAGACGCCATCGGCATCGGCACCGACTTCACCCAGGGCCACGGCCAGGACTTCTTCGAGTACCTGACCCACGACAAGGGCTACGCCCGGCGCCTGACCAGCTTCGGCAAGATCGTCAACCCGCTGGGCATCCGTACCGTGGGTGAGTTCCCCAACCTCACCGAGACGCTACTCAAGCGAGGCATGTCCGAGCGCGTGGTGCGCAAGGTCATGGGCGAGAACTGGGTGCGCGTTCTGGCTGATGTCTGGGGTGAGTAAGCCTTTGCCAATCCCATGATCATTCCCACGCTCAGCGTGGGAACGCTCTGCGTCACAGAAGCGGACGCAGAGCGTCCAATGAGGCGTTACCACGCAAAGCGTGGGAACGATCAGACAACGAATTCTGGAGCTGAAAACACATGTCCACCCACGCCCCCGAAATGCCCATCGCCGTCGACGACGAAACCGGCGTCTGGACCACCGACGCCCTGCCGATGCTCTACGTGCCGCGCCATTTCTTCGTCAACAACCACATGGGCATCGAGGAAGTGCTCGGCGCCGACAAGTACGCCGAGATCCTCTACAAGGCCGGCTACAAGTCCGCCTGGCACTGGTGCGAGAAGGAGGCCGAGTGCCACGGCATCTCGGGCGCCGCGGTGTTCGAGCACTACATGAAGCGCCTGTCGCAGCGCGGCTGGGGCCTGTTCGAAACGCAGAAGCTCGACCTGGAAACCGGCCATGCCGAGGTCAAGCTCAAGCATTCGGCCTTCGTTTACGTGTACGGCAAGGTGAATCGCAAGGTCGACTACATGTTCACCGGCTGGTTCGCCGGCGCCATCGACCAGATCCTCTCCGCCAAGGGCAGCCCGGTCCGCACCGTCACCGTGCAGGAGTACAGCGGTTCCGAAGAAGGCCATGACGACGGCCTGTTCGTCACCCGGCCACTCTGAGTCACCCATAAGAATTCCGTGGAAAGGCCGGACTGCAGCGGCGACACCCTCGCCACTGAAGCGCCTCCCACAACGCTAGAGCGCTTACCGTGAGGATGCCGTAATGGCCTTCGAAGCAATGTTCCAGCCGATCCAGATCGGCAAGCTGACCATCCGCAACCGTGTGCTCAGCACCGCGCACGCCGAGGTCTACGCCACCGACGGCGGCATGACCACCGAGCGCTACGTCAAGTATTACGAAGAGAAGGCCAAGGGCGGCATCGGCCTGGCCATCTGTGGCGGCTCATCGGTGGTGGCCATCGACAGCCCGCAGCAGTGGTGGAGCTCGGTCAACCTGGCCACCGACCGCATCATCCCGCACTTCCAGAACCTCGCTGACGCCATGCACAAGCACGGCGCCAAGATCATGATCCAGATTACCCACATGGGCCGCCGCTCTCGCTGGGATGGTTTCCACTGGCCGACCCTGATGTCGCCCTCCGGTATACGCGAGCCGGTGCACCGCGCCACCTGCAAGACCATCGAGGTCGAGGAGATCTGGCGGGTGATCGGCAACTACGCGCAGGCCGCACGCCGTGCCAAGGCAGGCGGCCTGGATGGCGTCGAGCTGTCCGCCGTGCACCAGCACATGATCGACCAGTTCTGGTCGCCGCGCGTCAACAAGCGTACCGACGAATGGGGCGGCACCTTCGAGGGCCGCATGAAGTTCGGCCTGGAAGTATTGAAGGCAGTGCGCGCCGAGGTCGGTGATGACTTCTGCGTCGGCATGCGCATCTGCGGCGACGAATTCCACCCGGACGGCCTGTCCCACGAGGACATGAAGCAGATCGCCGCCTACTACGACGCCACCGGCATGCTCGACTTCATCGGCGTCGTCGGCTCGGGCTGCGACACCCACAACACCCTGGCCAACGTCATCCCCAACATGAGCTACCCGCCGGAGCCCTTCCTGCACCTGGCGGCCGGCATCAAGGAAGTGGTCAAGGTGCCAGTGCTGCACGCGCAGAACATCAAGGACCCGAACCAGGCCACGCGCATTCTCGAAGGCGGTTACGTGGACATGGTCGGCATGACCCGCGCGCACATCGCCGACCCGCACCTGATCGCCAAGA
>CAMPIF010000387.1 GCA_946886245.1 Ectopseudomonas composti
GATTACATCCGGGCAGGGTGATCATTGCGTCAGCGTCATCAGGATATCGGCATACCAGGTGCAGTTCAGACCCAGGGCTTCGTCCTGACCTTCATCGCGATTGCCCAACAGGCGCGTGGAATGGATGCCGAGCAATTTCCAGGGCAATTCGCCCTCGACGCTGGCGCGTTTTACCACTGGCGCGCCGCTCAGGCCGCGATGGGTGCGGCCGTCGGTGAGGAAGTAGCCCAGCCCGTGGAAACGCAGACCGAAGGACGACGCCAGCCCGGCATGACGCGCCACCGGCATGCGGTGCAGGGTGTCCTGAAAGCCCAGCGGGAAGCCCACCACCAGCAACGTCGAGCCGATCTCCACATGCTCGTCGGCTTGTAGCAGGTGCTGCGGGGTGAAGGCCTGGTAAGCACCGTTGTTGGGAAGCGCGTCCTGATCCAGCTCGATCACCGCCACGTCGATCTCGCCCGCGCCATCCATACCCTGACGCCACAGGTGCTGTTCGCCGTCATACAGCGGGATGGAAAAGCTGACGGTGCTGGCCAGGTTATGTGCGTCGGTATGCAACTCGATCTGCAGGCTGTCCGGCTGATGGCCGCTTGGCTCGTCGAGCACCACGTGACGGCTGGTGACGAGGAACAGCCGTTGATCCCGGAGGAAGAAGAAACCACTGGCGTTGGTCAGTATCTGCCCAGCGGCCAGCGTGGTGATGCGTGCAGCGCTCAACATCAGGGAATCGATCATGGCCTGGGCCTCCTGCCGGTGTGTGGTCTATCGACTGACTGCCAAAGCCGTGACAGGTTCGTCTGGTGGCATCGAGCCTGCGCCAGGGTGGATGTAAAGAGCGACATCCACCCTACGAAGCTGACGTGACACGTAGGGTGCGCCGTGCGCACCGGGATAATCGCCGCTGCATCGAGCCTGCATCTTGGTGGATGTAAAGAGCGACATCCACCCTACGAAGCTGACGTGACACCCCTAGGGTGCGCCGTGCGCACCGGGGCAACGCTGATTATTCGAAGGCGCGCACGGCCTGGGCGGCCCCGCGACACCCTACGATCACGGCGCTGCCGGCTCATCCTCGTTGCGATCGAGCGCCACCTGGCGAATCGACAGGCGAATCTCCGCCGGCAGCACGCGCTTGGCGGCGCCTTCGGCCAGCTCGCTGAGCAGCGGGTGGTGGCTGAGCTTGCCGGCTTCGTCCTGACGCAGCACGCCCTGGTCCAGCAGGCTCTGGATGAAGTGACGGAACAGGCTCTTGTCGAAGAACTCCGGCGCGTTCAGGCCATGCAGAATGGACAGGCGCTGGGCCATGACCGTGCACAGGTCTTCCAGCTCCTCGGCGCTGATCGCGTTCTGCCCGGCGTTGAGCAGCAGGGCGATGGCCATGTAGAAGCGCTGCAGGGTCTGCGCGACCGAGCGCGACAGCAAGGTCAGCAGCACGAACTGGCGCGAGCTGGGCGCCGGGCGTACGTACACATCGCCCTCGACCTTGAGCAGGCCCTGCTCGACGAATGCCGTCAGCCACTGGTCGATCACGCCTTCCAGCTCGCTCTGTTCCCAGCGGATGAACAGCTCGGACTGCAGGTAGGGATACAGCGCGCCGGCGTAGCGCAGTATCTGCTCGCGGCTGATCCGCGCGCTGCTCTGGAAGAAACTCGCCAGCAGCGCCGGCAGGGCGAAGATGTGCAGCACGTTGTTGCGGTAGTAGGTCATCAGGACGGCGTTCTGCTCGTCCAGATAGAGAATCTTGCCGAGGGCGTCCTTCTGCTCGGCCAGCAGGTCCATGCCCTTGACGTGCTCGATCAGCGCCGCGCCGTCGCCTTCCGGCAGGGTGGTGTGTGGCGAGTAGGGCACTGCGCGCAGTAGCGCCAGGTACAGGTCAAGCACACGGGCCAGGGCGCGGTCGTCCAGGGCCAGCTTGCTGGTGGACAGCAGTGCCAGGGCCACCAGGTTGACCGGGTTGATCGACGCCGCCTCGTTGAGATGGCGCGCCACGCGCTCGCCCAGGCGGTTGGTGGTGTCGTTGAGCCAGGCCGGGCGGTACTGCGGGGCCAGCTCCTGCTGGCGCCAGCCGGGCTGCTGCTGGTCGAGGAATTGCGCCAGCTTGATCGGCTCGCCGAAGTTCACCGAGACCTGGCCGAAGCGCTGCTTGAGCGCGCCGAGCACCTTGAACAGGTCGAAGATCGACTCCTTCTTCTTGCTCGCGCCACGCAGCTCGCCCAGGTAGGTGCGGCCTTCCAGCACGCGCTCGTAACCGATGTACACCGGCACGAAGACGATGGGCAGGCGGTTGCTGCGCAGGAAGCTGCGCAGGGTGATGGCCAGCATGCCGGTCTTCGGCCGCAGCATGCGCCCGGTACGCGAACGGCCGCCCTCGACGAAGTACTCGACCGGGAAACCCTTGCTGAACAGGGTGTGCAGGTATTCGTTGAACACCGCCGTATACAGCGGGTTGCCCTTGAAGGTGCGGCGCATGAAGAAGGCGCCGCCACGGCGCAGCAGGCCGCCGATCACCGGCATGTTGAGGTTGATGCCGGCGGCGATGTGCGGCGGTGTCAGGCCATTGCGAAACAGCAGGTAGGACAGCAGCAGATAGTCGATATGGCTGCGGTGGCAGGGCACGTAGATCACTTCGTGACCCTGGGCGATGTCGCGCACGCCTTCGATGTTGTGCACCTTGATGCCGTCGTAGATCTTGTTCCAGAACCAGGAAAGCACCAGCTCGAGGAAGCGGATCACCGTGTAGGTGTAGTCCGAGGCGATCTCGTTGCCGTAGCGCAGCGCCTGGGCTTCGGCCTTTTCCAGGCTGATCTTCTCGCGCTCGGCTTCCTCGGCAATCGCCTGGCGCACCATCGGGTCATGCACCAGGCCCTTGACCAGGTTGCGCCGGTGCGACACGTCCGGGCCGATCACAGCGGCCTTCTGGTTGCGGAAGTGCACGCGCAGGATGCGGTGCACCATGCGCAGGGTGCGCTCCTGGCCCTTGTCCTGCTCGACCAGCTCGCGCAGGTGAATCGGCGTGGAGAACTGCACGCGGGTCTTGCGCCCGAGAATCAGGATGCTCACCAGTCGGCGCAGGCGCCCGGTCACCGCCCAACTGTCGGCGAACAGCAGTTTCCATGGGCTGGTTTCGCGGTCCGGCGACTGGCCCCAGAACACGCTGACCGGCACGATCTGCGCGTCATCCACGGCATGCTGGCTGAGGGCAGTGACCACGCGATCCAGGGTTGGCGAGATGCCGCGCTTGTCCTGGCGACCGAACCAGTCCGGCTCCGGCGTCAGGTAGAAGAAGGCGGCGGGCTCGATGTGTTCCCCGACCGCTACCGGCAACACCGGGCGCGGCAGGCCGGCCTTGGTGCACTCGCGGTCGACCACTGCCAGGTCGCTCACCGACGGCTGCTGCAGCACGTAGAACACCGGCTTGCTGCGGTCGAGCTTGAGGGTGAAGGCGGACTGGTTGATGGTTTCCGAGCGTACCCAGAGGTACAGCAGGCGGCGCAACGATCCGAAGACGAGGCGGCGGAAGGGAGAACGGGTCATACGGACTCTGCTTGTATGGCAAAACGAGCGGTGGCTCGGGAAGGGCGCTAGTGTGCCGCAAGCCGCGTCTGGCGGGCAAAAAACTCGTGCGTCCAGACGGTCAGCCCGGCCAGCATGCAGGCGACGTGTGACGAAAAAGCGCTCGACGACTCAGCAGGCGTTGATCAACAGAACTGCAAAGCGGGTCTGGGGTTCCCGATCAGAATGTCGAGTCAGGCCGCCCCGATGATGCGGATCGCCTCCTGACCTGCTGGTTGCGTTGGGGGACCGGGTAGGATCGAGCTCTGCTCACGAAGCTTTTGTGCGTGGGGATTCGCGAACAGAGCTCGCACCTACGGATGCTCTTGTAGGGTGGGCCGAGCGGCGTACCGCTTCAGCCGACCATTTGCTGCGACGTTGCTGCAGGGGCGTAGGGTGGGCTTCAGCCCACCAAGTTGTCCTTTCGCAATCCACTTGCTGCACCACTAACCCCTCACGCCAACTTCATCACCACCACACCGGCCGCGATCACCGCGCACGCCACGAGGCGAATCGGCCGCAATCTTTCCTTGAGCAACACCACCCCCAGCAGCACGGCGAACACCACGCTGGTCTCGCGCAGGGCCGAAACCAATGCCACCGGCGCCTGAGTCATGGCCCAGATGACGAGGGTGTAGGCCGCCATCGACATCGCCCCGCCGGCCAGCCCGCCACGCCAGTGCGGGCCCAGCTGCAGGAAGGCGCGCGGCCCACGGCTGATGGCCAATACCACCGCCATCACCACGCCGTTGACGGTAAACAGCCACAGCGAATAACCCAGCGCATCGCCATTGCTGCGCGCGCCCATGGCATCGCTGAGGGTGTAGCCGGCGATGAACAGCGCCGTCATCAACGCACAGCCCAGCATCGCCCCTTGCGGCGCCTTGTGTTGCCCGCCGCGCAGCGCCATCAGCCAGATGCCCAGCACCAGAACCAGCAAACCCAGCAACTGCAGGGCGCTGAGCCCGTCATGCAACAGCAGCAGCGAGAGCAGGGCGACCATCAGTGGCGAGCTGCCCCGCGCAATCGGGTAGACCTGGCCCAGGTCGCCGTACTGGTAGGCGCGGGCGAGAAAGAAGTTGTAGCCGATGTGCAGCAGCGCCGACAACGCGATCCACGGCCAGGCCGAGGCTTGCGGCAGCGCCACCAGCGGCAGGGCGGATACCGCCACCAGGCCCG
>CAMPIF010000388.1 GCA_946886245.1 Ectopseudomonas composti
AGCTTCAGGATCGCATTGCTGTGTGGAAGCACCATGCCGGCGCCAAAGCGCTCGACGTATTTCTGCACGAACAGCCTTGCGAACATCTTCGGGACACGCTTCATCGGTTTGCTCACCGCAATCTGCGGCGCCAGCCTCACCCATTCCAGCACGAACTCCGCAGGCAGGGGCGCTTGGTCCCGGGAGGCTTGCCCGAGCGCCAGGCGCAGATGGAAGGGCAACTCGGGTTCGCGCGTCATGGGTGGCGCAGGCTGCTCATACAGCTTATCGCCGCATTGCTGGGCATAGATGCTCCGGTCAACCCACTTCAGTAGTCCCTGGGCGTAGCCCTTGAAGGAGTGGTTGTCACCGTAGATGACCAACAATCGGCGAAGCTCCTTCGCAATCGCAGGCCAGTCCGCCTTGGCAACCGCGTGGCGCTGGGCGTCGACGATGGCCCGGCGCTCCAGGCCGTAGAAGAACAGGAACACGTAGCCGATGCTGGCGACCGGGTCGCAGCGGCCGTTGGCGAGCCACTGCAGGTACGCACGACGCGCGACCGGTGTTGCCGTGGTGTAGCTGGGCCAGTGGCCGGCCAAGTGAACCCTGTAGTCGCCTGATTTCGCAATCGGCAGCGATGGGTTAATGAGAGCCGGGTCGATGCCGCCGTTCGGTGCATTCAGGGTGGTACCGACGTAAACCATGCCGCCCGGGATGGTCAGGCCGTCGATGGCGATGGGATGTCCCTCGGGAACCCAGGTTGCATTGTCCGAAGGCCATGGAGAGACTGGAGCGGCCGAGGAGCTGGGATGTACTGGCACCGGCAGGCCGACAACTGCAACACCTTTGACGCTGCGATAGATGCTGTGGCCGAAGTAGGCTACGGCGGCGAATGCGACGAGGTACCAGACTTCCGCGGGAACTTCACTGACGAACCAGATGACGCCGCCGATGGCGACGACGACCGCAAAGAGCAGGCTCTTAACTGCTGCTGCCTTCTTCTTGCGTGCCATCTGGTCCCTCATTCGCGTTCAGTGGAGTGTTCTCATTCTCGACAGTCATTTTCTGAGCCCAAGTGCGCGCTTCGTCAAGGTTCAGGTTCAGGCTCGCATAGGCTTTGCGTAGCAGGTTGTCCGGCAGCGCCCAGTCCCAGCGTTCCTTCATCAGGTTCTTGGCTTTTCCCAGCAGCAGCTCCAGCGGCGGTGCGTCCGTTGAAGCGATGGCGGCCAGCGCGCGCATGATTTCGTCGTTGGAGGCCCCCTCCTTTTGTACCTCTACCCCCGGGCCGCCGGCTGTGGCGGAGAACCCTAGTGCGCCAAACCGCGCCGCCAGTGCAACGTTTCCGGAGTCGCCCAGCCAAGTCATTAGCACCAGCTCACGGCCTTGGTCAATGGCGAACTCGCTTTCCAAGTTCAGGTGCTTGTAGGCGTCGCGGCCCTGGGTCAGCAACCGCTTGGCGCCGTCATCAAGGAACACCGGCACCTGGTCGGAAGCGAGTAGCTCCCGCATCCGCTGGCGCACCTTGGTGTGCGTGCTGCCAGCACCCCCTGAGAACGCAGGCGGTACCCCGCCACGGGTACGACTTACGTGGATTGCGCGCTGTTCTTCGGCCACCGTGTCCACCCGCCAAGTTTTTCCTGCAAAGAGGATACGTTGGTCCACCAGGAGCATCTGCTCGATCGGAAGTGTCCCGAGTGTCTTGCCGCCGGCCAGCACTCGGTATTCCTCCTTAGTCGCAAAGGCCGAATAGAAGCTGAAGTGGCCGATTAATTTCTCGCCTTTGACCCCTGGCAGCAGGACACCCGAGGACTCCTGCATGATGACGTCCTTCTCGCCCAAGTGCCGCAGCAGTACGGCGAATTCAGCCGACGTGACCTCGGCGAATGGGGCACCCGGTGCGCACAGCAGATTGAAGAGCGCCCCAGCGGAGGCGCCTCCGCTCTGGGCAATTGACGACAGCAGCTGCTGCACCAGCGTAGAGAGGTGCATGCCCTGGACCCGCGGCGGCTCGAACCAGTTCTCCAACAGCAGTGTGACCATTGCCACCATCTGAATGGTGTCCAGCCGCAGCACGTTACGCAGCGAAGCGGTAGGTCCGATCTCGTCTTCGGTGCTGTAGGCCCGAAGGATGGCAGGCTCGCCGGCGCGCCGCCCTGAGCGGCCCAAACGCTGGCGCAGGCTAGCCACGGACGGAGGCGGGCCTATCTGGGCGACGCTTTTCACAGCGCCGATATCGATGCCCAACTCCAGCGTGCTCGTGCAAATGGCGGTGGCAGGGGCCTCCTTCTGCTTGAGGGCCGCTTCGGTCTCCGCTCGGATTTCTTTTGACAGGCTGCCGTGGTGAGGCCAGAACTCGTTGGGCACCCGATGCGTCTCGCACAGCTTGTTGAGCAAATGCGTAAACTGCTCCACCTGGCGCCGCGAATTCGGGAACACGAGGTTGTTGGACCCTCGTAGCGTCTGGAAAAGGTGTGCGGCGATGTACGCGGGAGTCTCCGGCTCATAGTCGTCAGTTTCATCAGTGTCTTCTGGTTGCGAGGCGGGAGTCTTCGGAGCCGTGCGGCTGTTGCGAACCGCCAGCGGCTCCTCGTAGCCTTTAACCAATACCTTGATCTCAGCCTCTTCAGAGCGAGAGTTCACATGCACAGGGGTAGAAAACGGCCTCAGGAAGCTGCCAGCGAGTGACATGTCGCCCAGAGTGGCGGACAGCCCGATGCGCGGCACGCGTCTGCCGAGCACCGTCTCGACGCGGTGCATGAGAGCCTGCAGTTGCTTGCCGCGCTCCGAGCCAATGAACGCGTGCAGCTCGTCAACCACGAAAAAGGTCAGGCTCTGGAAGATGCCGCCCACCGAGGTGCCGCGGTTGCATAAGGTGGCCTCCAGCGCCTCCGGCGTAATGAGCAGCACACCCTCCCGCTTGGCCATGAACTTGCTTTTCTTGCTGGCGGAGATGTCCCCGTGCCAGGGCCACACGGAGATGTCTAGGTGCTCGCAAAGGCGCTCCAGGCGGCCGAACTGGTCGTTGATGAGCGCCTTCAGGGGGCTGATGTAGACGATAAGCCCTTTGCCACCGGCGGCCAACAGGTGCGTCAGTGCAGGCAGGAAGGCCGCCTCAGTCTTGCCAGCAGCCGTGGCGGCCGAGATGACGACGTCGCGGTCGGCCTTGACCACAACCGGGATGGCCTGCTCCTGGACGTCGCGCAGTTCCTCCCACCCTTCTGACCAGATGTAGCGCTGGATGCGCTCATCCAGCAGCAAGAAAGACGAACTGTCGCTGGCCATCGATGGCTGTTCAGAGCTTGAAGGAGGCTAATTCGTCGCCGTCTTCCACCTTCAGGTCGGCGGCGGCGCACATGTCCGCCGTCATCTCCAGTCCGCCCAGTAGCTGCTCCCACTTGGCGTCCTTGTTCTGCTCGAGGACCGCCAGCAGGTTCACGAACGACGTGATGGTCGTGCGCGGTGTGCGAAAGTAGGTGTTCCCCAGCTTGTTGGCACAGTGCTCCATGAAGCTGACGAGGCCTTGGTCCGGCAACAGGTGTTTGGCCGAGTCACCGAACGCGTACACGCCGCGAATATTCTGCAGCAGGACAAAGAATTCCTCGGGCGTCAGGACGGCCAGGTGCACTACTGGTCCGCTGAAGTCGACCAGCCCGCCGGTGGCGAATGAGTTCTGCGACAACCGTCCCTGCAGGGCAGGGTAACTGTAGAGACCGCGCCGGGCGTCTAGCAGGAACTCAGGGGTACCGCCCATGATGAACCCAAGACCTATGGCATTGCCCTGCAGGGAGTCATTCAAGATGCGCAGAATCTGTTCGAAGTTCGAAGTGCGCGCCTGTGAATTGGCCAGTTTGTACAGGTTGACCATCTCGTCTAGGCAGATGATGAGACCGCCGAAGCCAGCCAAGCGCACGAAGCGGGCCATCAGCTTCAGCTGGTCGTACATATTGGCATCGTCGACGATGGTGCGCACGCCCAGCGCAGCGCGTGCGTCAGTCTTGGTTGCAAATTCACCGCGCAGCCATCGCACCGCATCGCTCTTAAGCTTGTCGTTGCCTTGCTCGTGGCCGCGGCAGTAGGCGGCAATCACCTCAGCGAAGTCGTAGCCGTTGACCAACTCCTTCAGGTGCTCCAGCTTCTGCTGGATGATAGTTTCATTGTCGACGCCGGCGGCTTTGGCCTCGCTCATCGCTGTGGAGACGAACTTCTCGACGATGCCCGATAGCGCGCCGCCGTCCGGCTTGGCGCGGGTGGCGATGTTGCGCATCAACTCAGCATAGAGTGAGCGCGCTTGGCCGCCGCTGGCATGCAGCCGGCGGTCCGGGTTCAGGTCGGCCGTCGCTACCACAAGCTTCTTTTCCAGCGCGATAGAGCGCACCAGGTTTAGAAAGAAGGTTTTGCCCGAACCGTACTCGCCGATGACCAAGCGGAAGGTAGAGCCGCCGTCGGCAACCCGCTCGATGTCGCCGAGCATCGTCTCTATTTCGCGGGTGCGGCCGACCTGAATCAGACGCTGGCCTGCACGAGGCACAACGCCAGCACGGAGGGATTGGATGACCGCGTCGCGGTCCTTGGGGCGAATCACAGCTTTCATCCGAGGAGTTTCCAATGTAGTTCTTTGTTCACCATGATAGGAAAATCCACTTCGGTCAAGGCACGCGTCGTGCACGTCGAACGATTTGTCCGTCGCACGTTCCAGCGTGCCATCGAGCATCAAGTCGAGGAAGGCTGCAAGATCTTGTAATTCTGCCC
>CAMPIF010000389.1 GCA_946886245.1 Ectopseudomonas composti
GTTGATCGACTCCATCTGCTGGGCCTGGCGCTTGGGCATTGCGCCGGTGATGGCGCGTACCAGCTCGGGCTCGATGCCCTTGAGGGCGACCACCCACTCTTCCAGCGGCACGGCTTCGAGCAGCGCCTGCAGCACGTCCTGGTTCTGCCGCGAGAGGATGAAGAAGTCGTACATTTCATCCTCGATGCGCTCGACCAACTGATCGTCATGGGCGCGCAGCAGTTCGAACATCTGCCCGCGATCGCCCTTGAAGCGGTTCATGATGTCCGCCGCCTGCTTGACCCCGCGCACCTGCGAGCCCTGCGTGCTGAGCACCGCCAGGCTGCGCTCGATCAACTGCTCCAGCTCGGCGATGACGTCGCTGTTGACCTCGCTGAGGTTGGCGATGCGATACAGCAGCTCGTCCTGGCGCTCCTTGGGCATGCATTCGAGCACTTCGCTGGCCATGCCCGGCGGCAGGAAGGCGAGGAACACCGCCTGCATCTGCGCGTGCTCCTTGGCGATCAGCGCGGCGAACTGCTTGGGGTCGAGCCACTCCATCTTGGCCATCTTGGCGCGGATCTCCTCGCCGTAGATGCTGTCGAGCAGCGAGCGGGTGATTTCACTGCCCAGCGCCTTGCTGAGCATGCCATCGAGGTAGCCGCGCGAAGCGCCCTTGATGCTGCTCTGCTCCTTGTAGTCCTCGAAGAAGCGACCGATGACGTCGGACACCATCGGTTGCTTGACGTTGGACAGCCGCGCCATTGCCTGGCTGATGCTGACGATCTCTTCGCGCGAGAAGTGCCTGAGCACGCCAGCAGAAATCTCGTCACCCATGCTCAGCATGAGAATGGCGGCCTGCTCGGACGTACTCAGCGATCGCTTCTGCACGCGCAGGCGCATTTCCTGGGCGGTGGAGCCGCCGCGGCCGTCAGGCTGGGTTGAGGTCTCGTTCATTACGCCCTATCCACTGTTTGATGACTTCCGAGACACGCTCGGGATCGTTCTTGGCCAGCATTTGCAGGTGTTCGATCTGTAGCTCCAGGCCCGAGCCAGGCGCCGGCAGGCGAATCTCCGACAGGGGGCTGAGTTCGCCGAGTACGGTAGCGCCCGGCGCATCGTCGCCAACGCGCGCCAGCAGGCGCTCCGCTGCGCGCTCGGCGTGCAGCGCGAGCTGTTCGTCGCTCTCGACCGCCAACGGCGTAGAAGGCTGGCTGCGCTGGCTCAGGCTGCGCACCGCAGGACGCACCACCATCAGCAACAGCAACAGGCTGATCAGGGCGAACACGCCGAGCTTGGCCAGGTCATGCACCTTGGCGTTTTCCCACCAGGGCAGCAGCTCCTCACCGGCACTGCCGATCCCGGCATCGGTGAAGGGGAAGACGCTCAGCGTCAGCAGATCACCGCGCGCCTGGTTGAATCCCACCGCGCTCTTGACCATCGCCTCAAGCTCGGCGCGCGCCTCGGGCGTCCAGCCGCCCTCTGGCGCCACGGCGGCATTGAGCACCACGGCGATGCTCTGCTGACGCAGGCTGAAGGGCGCATGCTTGACGTGAGTGACGCTCTGGTCGTAATCCAGCTGGCGATTGGACTCCTTGCGCAGCGAGGTCGCCGCCGGATTGGCAGGCTCCGCCTGAGCGCCCGCCTGTGCCTGATCGGCAGGCGGCTCCGGCGCAGGCTGCGGCGGACGGTTGGCCAACGCGCCGGGAACGCCGAGTGCCAACTGATCGAGCACGCTCTCGTCGCGCAGCACTTCGTTGCGCAGGCGCGGCGTCTCGCCGTAGGACTGGAAGGTCTCTTCCTTCTGGCTGAAGTCGATGTCGGCAGACACGCTGATACGGTAGTTGCCACCGCCGAGCACCGGCGCCAGCACCGCCTCGGCATTGGTCACGGCCTTGTTCTGGTAGTCGTCGACCACCTGCCAGTTCTGTACCGGGCCGCCCAGTGTGTCGATACCGCGCGACAGCAGTGCGCCATACTGGTCGACGACCTGAACATTGCCCGCGTCGAGCTGCGGCACGCTGCCAGCCACCAGGTTGACGATGGCGCTGACCTGCTCCGGCGCCAACTTGTAGCCCGGCGCCAGCTGCAGCATCACCGAGGCCTTGCCCGGCTCGCGCTTGCCGACCACGAAGGAGCTGCTCTCCTGCAACGCCAGGTGCACGCGCGCGCCTTCCACGCCCTTGAGCGCCATCACCGTACGCGCCAGCTCACCCTCCAGGCTGCGCTTGAGGCGCACATCCTGGACGAACTGGCTGGTGCCCAGCGGCTCGTCCTTGTCGAACAGCTCGTAGCCGGCCGGCACCTTGACCTGCACGCCCTTGGCGGCCAGCAACATGCGCGCGCGGCCCAGCTGATCCTCGCGCACCAACACCTGACCGCTCTGCGGATGCAGGCGGTAGATGATCGCGTCACCGTCGAGCACCTGCATCACCTCGGCGGCCGGATAGGCTTCGCCACTGCCATACAGCGGCCGGAAAGAGCCCTGGTCGCGCCAGAGGTAGAACACCACACCAACCGCCAGCAAGGCGGCGATCAGCGCAAGGCCGATCAGGGTCATGCGTGGATCGAGTTTCAGCCCGTGTTCAGGCAGCTTGCTTCTTATGGTCTGCAGCACGCGTCAGCCCCCGGTCCGCTTACAGCGGCATCTTCATGATGTCGTCGAAAGCGCTGGATAGCTTGTTGCGCACCTGCATCAATGCACTGAACGAGACGCTGGCCTTCTGGCTCTCGATCATCGCCCCCACCAGGTCATCGCTCTGCCCGCTGTCGACCGCGGCCATCAGCTCGCCGGAACGATGCTGCTGCAAGTCCACGGCGCGCACCGCATTGTCGAAAGCAGCGGCAAAGCCGGGCTCTCCGGGCTGCACGGCAAAAGCCTGCGCCGGCTTGATCGGCGTCGCCTCGCTGAGACTTTTGAGTTGCTCCATGCGGCCCAGCAGGTCCTGCTGCACCTGGCTAATCGAATTCATCCTTTGCTTCTCCTAGACGGGAATCTGAACGCCCTGCTCGCGCATGGCGTTGAGGCGATAGCGCAGTGCGCGCGGGGTCATGCCAAGGCTTTCGGCGGCCTTGGTCTTGTGCCCACCGAAACGGCGGATGGTGTCGATCACATGTTGGTACTCGGCCCACTTGCCGCTCGCGCGCAAGGCTGCCTTGCCACCTTCGAGCGCCTGCGGCTGCAGACGTGGCGCCTGTTCTGGCGTGCTGCTCACAGGTACGCTGAGGCCCAGGTCCTGAGCCTGGATGTACAGACCATTGCGCAGAATCAGCGCGCGCTGCAGGCAGTTCTCCAGCTCGCGCACATTGCCCGGCCAGTCATGCGCCAGCAGCGCACGGCAGGCATCTTCGGTGAGCAGTTCGTGACGAGCGTCCTGCGGGGCGTACTGGCGGATGAAGCGCCGCGCCAGCGCCAGAACGTCTTCCCTGCGCTCGCGCAGCGGGCTGATGTGCAGCGGCAACACGTCGAGGCGGAACATCAGGTCGGCGCGGAAACGGCCCTCTGCCACTTCCTGCTGCAGATCGCGGTTGGTGGCCGCGATGATGCGCACGTCCAGGGCAATTTCCCGGCGCCCGCCGAGACGCTCGACGCGCTGCTCCTGCAACACGCGCAACAGCTTGGCCTGCAGGCCAAGCGGCAGTTCACCGATCTCGTCGAGCAACAGCGTGCCGCCATTGGCCAACTCGAACTTGCCGGGCTGAGCACTCACGGCACCGGTGAAGGCACCCTTTTCGTGGCCAAAGAGAATGGATTCGAGCATCTGCTCGGGTATCGCCGCACAGTTCACGGCGATGAAGGGCGCATCATCCTGCGCGGAAAAGCGGTGAATGTAGCGAGCCATCAGCTCCTTGCCGGTGCCGGTCTCGCCAGTGATCAGGATGGGCGCGCGGGTCATGGCCACGCGCTGAGCCATGGCCAGCAAACGGCGGCCGGCCTGCGAGCAGGAAACGAATCCCTCTTCGCCAGCGCTGGCCGATTCCTGACGGCGCAGCAGCGCACTGAGCTGGGCTTCGCTGAAAGGCGCCAGGAGGTAGTCGACACAGCCCAGTTCGAGCAAGGCTGCAGCTTTCTCCTGGTCGGCATACTCCACGACCGGCACTACACCCACGCGACCGACCTGGCGCAGGATGGCGTCTACCTGTGCATAAAGGGTGTTGCCCGCCAGGCTGCTGACGAACACCAGCACCAGGCTGGCAGCTTCCAGTGCGCGCGGGTCAAGTTCCAGGCAGCTGGCGAAGCGGCGTACCTGAAAGCCCTGGCGTAGCAGACCACCGGTCAACAGGCGCTCGCTGGCCGCATCGGCCTGACCGATCACGACGATGTGTTGCTGCCCCAGCTGTTCATTGAACAACTCGTCGCAGGCGTAACTTACCGTTTGAGTTGAATGCTTCAAGGTAAATCACCCGATGTCTTTCATGAGCCCGGCGGCGGCATTCGACCCTGTGTGCAAAACTGCCAAGTAGATGACAGATTTTTTTCACGCGGCCCCTTAATCTTTCGAAACTTTCCGTCGCTTGTATTGGTCAACTTCGGCAGCACTTGGCGGCGTGCCATATATACGCGCAACGGATCACGGCGCGAACGTTAACAAGCGCACAGAAAATCGACGAATTACTTGTTGTTATTTCCCATCAATGCCGGCAAATCGCTATCAAAGACGGCATTTGATATCTATTGATTTAATTTCTCCCCCTCCCCCAGCCTAGAC
>CAMPIF010000390.1 GCA_946886245.1 Ectopseudomonas composti
ATCGGCGGCGGCGCGCGCGTTCCAGATCGAGATCGATACCGGGAAGGCGCCGAACGCGAAGCCCCACAGCGCAATCGCGACGAAGGCAACGTCAGCCTGTGTGCCGAACAGGATCAGCGTGAGTGCAACGGCAGCGATCAGGAACGAGCAACTGCTGACTGCCCAGGCCGGACTGCGCGCGGCGACCGCGCCGCCGGCAAGGTTGCCGAAAAAACCGCTGACACCGAAGGCCAGCAAGGCAAGCGAGACGGTCGCGACATCCAGGCGGGGGACCTCCTCGAGGAAGGGACGAATGAAGGTCAGAGCGGCGAAGTGCCCGGAAATGACCAGAAGCCCAGTGCAGATGCCGACGACGACCGCACGCCGCGTCAGCGCTGCCTTGAAGGAGGCCAGGCCTGGCGCTGCTGTGGCCGGCAGTTTGGGCAGGGTCAGCATCTGAATCACCAGCGCCACCACGCCAATACCGGACGCGGCCAGGAAGGTTGCCTGCCAGCCCCACAGTTCTCCCAGGTAGGCACCCAGCGGGGCAGCGAAGATGGTGGCGAGCGAAATGCCCATCATGATGATCGAAATGGCACGCGGCACCTTGTCCGGGGGCACCAGGCGCAGGGCGAGCGCTGCCATCATGGCCCAGAAGCTGCCCAGGGCGAAGCCCAGCAGTCCACGCGCGATCAGCAGCACCGTGATGTTTGAGGCATAGGCCGAAAGGATGCAGGAGAACACCAGCATGCCCATCAACCCCCAGACGATCTTTTGTCGATCCAGACGGCCCGAGAACAGCACCACCAGCGGTCCGGCGAATGCGGCGACCACGGCGGTAGCGGTGATGGCCTGGCCCACCGCGCCGTTGGATACGCCCAAGTCGGCGGCCATCGGCGTCAGCAGGCTGATCGGCAGGAATTCCGCCGTGACCAGGCCGAAGGCGCCCAGGGCAAGAGAGATGACGGCCCACCACGCAGCAGATATGGATCTGGTATCAGCAGTAGATGAATCGGTATGGGGCATGATGGAATCCTTCATTTTTGTCTTCCGGTAGCTCAGCCGAACCGCACCAGTTCGAGCGAGGGCAACGGCCCACCGGGGAATTGCGTCAGGCGCCCACCTTCGGCCAGCTCGCCAAGGTCGATAGCGGCGAAGCCCAGCTCATCGATCAGTGCGCTGACCTGGTTTTTCGCGCGATTGTCGTCACCCGCCAGGAACAGCACACGCCGGCCGCCGCGCTCGGCGGGATCGGCGATGAGCAGTCTGGGGTTCAGGTGATTGAACGCCTTCACTACATGGGCGCCCGGCACCAGGTCGGCAAACACTTCGCTTGAGGTGCGGCCATGCAGATCGATAGGGTTGAACAGTGGCGCTTCGATCGGGTTATTGCTGTCGATGACGACTCGCCCGGCGAAGTCCGCAAGCCCGGACAGCGCGGCTGGCAGCTTCGACCAGTTCACCGCGACCAACACGATGGGCTGCGCTGCCGCCTGTTCACGGGTGCCGGCACGGATGCTCGGGCCGATGGATTGTACAAGGGCTTGCAGGCTCTCTGGCCCGCGGCTGTTGGAGAGAATTGCCGGAATGTTCCGACGCGCCAGGGCGCGTGCGAAGGCCGCACCGATATGGCCGGCGCCGATGATGCCGATGGAGGGTAATTTCCTCATGCTGGGACTCCTTGAGGCCAGAAGTGTCGGAAAACTGTGGGGCAGGCTGACTGGCCTGCCCCGGCAGACTCAAGAGGTCAATCCGCCGTCAGCGAGGATGTCCGCACCTGTGATGAACGAGGCTTGCGGGCTGGCGATGAATGCCACGAGGCTGGCAATTTCGTGTGGCTCTCCATAGCGACCCACTGCCATACGGGGGGTCAGGAGCTGGGCAACCTCGCTATCGGCCGGGTTCATGTCGGTGTTCACAGGGCCTGGGTGGACGCTGTTGACCGTGATTCCGCGTGGCCCCAGATCATGTGCCAGGCTGCGGTTGAAACCGGCGACGGCGCCTTTGGTCAGGCTGTATGCGGCAAGTCCGGGCACACCTGCGTACTTGGTGACCGAGCTGGCTATGTGGATGACGCGACCGCCTGCCTGCATGTGCCTTACCGCTTCCTGGGTGGCGACGAATACACCGGTCACGTTGACCGCGAGCATCTTCTGGTAATCCTCGAAGCTGGTTTCTTCGAACTGGCTGAACACGCCGATACCGGCGTTATTCACCAGAATGTCGAGGGCCCCGAACGCTTCTACCGTCGTCGCGACGGCGGCGCGCACGGCCTCGGGGTCGGCTGCGTTGGCCTGGATCGCCAGCGCTCGACCGCCTGCCGATTCGATCTCGACGGCGACCTCTTCAGCCAGCTTGGGCGAGCCATTGTAGGTGAAGGCAACCTGGGCGCCGTCGGCGGCCAGGCGTTTGGCGATAGCTGCGCCGATAGAGCGAGAGCCGCCTGTGACGAGAGCCGTCTTGCCGGCCAGGGGAAGGGGTTGGGAAGAGGTTAGGTTGCTCATGATTCACTCCGGTTGATTGCCGAGACATTCGGTGGAGTGACTATCGCGTTTTCATTGGCCGTTTATTAGTAGCTAATCATTTGGTTTATCTTCAAGTATCTGTTTAAGATCGGCCTATGGAAACATTGGCCAACCTGGAATCATTCGTGCGCAGTGCCGAGAGTGGCAGCTTCTCGGCGGCCGCGCGCCGGCTTGCGCTCACGCCGGCTGCGGTGAGCCGCAACGTCGCCATGCTGGAGCGCAACCTGGGTGTACGGCTGTTCCAGCGCTCGACACGCAAGCTGACGCTGACCGAGGCGGGCGAGGCTTTCCTGGCCGCGGTTGGCGGCAATCTGGAGTCCCTGCAGAACGCCATTGCAGCGGTATCAGCCGATGATGGCCAGCCGGCTGGTGTGCTCAAGATCAGCGTGGCGCCATCCTTCGGGATCGGTTACCTGCTGCCGTTGTTACCCGAGTTCCTGCAGCGCTATCCTCGCGTCCGCCCTGAATGGCATTTCGAGAACCGTACGGTCGACCTGATCGCCGAAGGCTACGATGCCGCCATCGGTGGCGGTTTCGAGCTGGCAAGCGGTGTGGTCGCCCGCACACTGGCGCCGCTGCACGTCGTTGCCTTTGCCTCTCCCGCTTATCTGGCTCGGCACACTTTGCCGGCCGATCCATCAGGTCTGATCGAGCTGGATTGCATCGTCATGCGTTCGCTGTCGTCGGGTCGTATCCGTACCTGGAACATGCGCAATGCGCAGGGCGATGAAGTGATCGCGACGATGCGCGAGACCGTAGTGGTCAACGATCCAACTGCCGTGCGAGAGGCTGCGCGGTTGGGCCTGGGGGTGGCGATGCTTGCCGTACCCGATGTACTGTCCGAGCTGGAGTCGGGTGAGCTGGTACGGGTGCTGCCGCGCTGGTGGGCGGATGCCGGCGCGTTGTCGCTGTATTACCCCAGTCGCCAGTTGTTGCCGGGCAAGACGCGCAGCTTCATCGACTTCGTGGTCGAGGCCTTCCAGCGTGAAGACTATGCACGGCGTTTTGCCGGGAGTTTGGGCTAGCGCCCCGTTGAGCGATCAATGCCGGTGACACCTGGCGGGGCCACCGGCATTGGCGCGGCTCAGTTGCGCATGGCGCCATAGTGCGCGCAGCCACGCAGCACCTGGCCATCGAGGCGCAGTTCGGCGCTGAGGTGGTTGACTGCGCCGCTCATGCCGTCGACGCAGCGCTGCGGTGCCACCCACAGATCCAGACGCTGGCCGTTGGCTTCGCTGCTGAAGTTCAGGCGGCCATCCGGCAACTGTTCTTCCAGGTAAGGCAGGGCCAGCGGCTCCTGCCCGGGGCGGTTGAGCACCAGGCCCTTGCTGCCGACTTCCAGTTGCCAGAACGGCTCGTTGCCGCTGGCGCGCAGGGTCAGGCGCTTGAAGTTGAGGTCGTCGCAGCCATGCCCTTCGCCCTGCAGGCGATAGATCTTGCTGACCTCGAAGCGGCCATCGCTGCCTTTGCCCTGGCTGCCGCCCAGGCGACCGGCGAGATCGGCGAACAGGCTGGCCTGGCCATTGCTACCGAGCTGCAGGGCTTCGCGCTCGATGCCTGTACCCTCGCCATCGACCAGCACGAAACGGCGCTGCTCCTGGCAGGGGCTGAAGACCAGCTGACCATTTTCAACCTGTATCTGCCCTTGCAGGCGGGTTGCCGGTGGCGGGCCTTCCGGCTTGCCGGTGTAGACCTGGCAGGCGGCCAGAAGTGGGAGCAGGGCGACGCTGGTAAGCAGGGAGCGGGTGATGGACATGAGTCTCTCCAGATACGAGCGGCCACCATAGCCACAGCGCGACCTTGGCTCAAGCCGTGAGCATGAAAGTCGCGCAGCGACGTCCTCCCTTTTGTCCTTCTCCCTCTGGGAGAAGGTGGCGCGAAGCGCCGGATGAGGGGACATGCCTGGCAGGCTTTCATTGTTCGGCTGCTGTTGCAGCATGCCCTGGCTTTGACTGAGCCACGCGAGTGCGGCCTAATGCGCCCGTCCAGAACTGACCGAGCACCTTCTGCAATGCCCAGCCCCGCCATGCGCCCCAGCACGCTTCATTTGCCCCAGGGCGACTGGGCGACGGTGCTCGATTGCCTGTGCGATCACTTTCCCGCCATCGACCGCGCCACCTGGTTGCAACGCATGGCGCGCGGTCGGGTGCTGGATG
>CAMPIF010000391.1 GCA_946886245.1 Ectopseudomonas composti
GTCAGACGGCTACCGACATCGGCAAGCAGGCGCCGCGCCTCGCCCGTCAGCTCGGCTGAGTCGAACGCGAACAGCACATTTCCCAGGTCGCTGAGCACGATGACCTCATCCTGCACCTGCTGCTCCATTGCCGGCTCGGCCGCAACGCTGGCGGGGTACTGCGGCAAAGGGCAGCCGTTATGGCCTACAGCAGTACCCGCTGGCGTACCGGGGCAGCGATCACGGCGGTCGAATACAGCGTCGCCATCTTCGTCGCCGTCCTGCGCATAACAGATGATGGTGCCCAGCAGAGCGCCGGCTACCGCGCCGCCTGCTGCCCAGGTGGAACTTTCGATTGCGCCGAGGCCGCCACCGGCCAAAGCTCCAATCGCACTGCACAGGGGCCAGTTCCCCTGGTTGAGCGGCGCGTCTCCCGTACTGGAAGTCGTGGCACAACCCGAGAGAACACTGCTGACCAGGAGAAAGGGTAAAACCCTCGAAAGCTGGATTCTCATGGCGGTGTCTCCTGTGATACCGGCATGTGGCCGGTATCACAGGAGTAAAGACCGCAGCAGGGGTTCATACAAGAAAAGGCCCGACCGATGGAATCGGTCGGGCCTTCGCGGGTGACACCTGACGTGGCTTGGAAGAAGCGCCTTACGGCTGAGCTTCGACCTCGGCTTCTACGCGGCGGTTGATGGCACGACCATCGGCAGTGGCGTTGTCGGCAACCGGGCGGCTCTCGCCATAACCCACTGCCTGCACGCGGCCGGACTCTACACCGTACTGGTTGACCAGAACTTCACGCACGGCACTGGCGCGGCGCTCGGACAGACCCTGGTTGTAAGCATCGCTGCCCACGGAGTCGGTGTGACCTTCAACCACGGTGCTGGTCTGCGGATACTGCTTCATGAAGTCGGCCAGGGCCTTGATGTCGCCATAGCTTTCCTGCTTGACCTGAGCCTTGTCGAAGTCGAACTTGACGTCCAGCTCGACACGAACGGCCTCGGCCGGCTCGGCAACTGCCATCTCCTCGACAACGACTTCTTCGACGACGGCAACCTGCTGCTCTTCGGCACCGTGTACCCAGCAGTAGGCAGCAGCCATACCGGCACCTAACACCGCACCGCCGCCCGCCCAGGAAGAACTTTCGATTGCCCCGAGCGCAGCACCACCCACGCCGCCTACAGCTGCGCAGGTGGGCCAGTCGGTTTTCTGCAGGCCGGCGCAACCGGTCAGCAAGGTGCTAGCCAGAATCAGGGGTACTGCGTTCCTTGTGATACTCATACTTTAGGTCTCCAATGTTCATCGGCGCATAACCGACTCGATAGTAGTAAAGACAGGAGTTGTACAATCCGCCAGCTATAGCAGCTTCTACGGATAATTTTCTCTCACTCTAGGCCTGATACCGACACCACGTTAGTCTTTGCAGACTTTTCGAGGAAGTTCGATGACCGCCAGCCTTAGCACCCGTACTCCACAGCAAGCCATTGCGGCACTGCTTGCCCGCCATACCCCCGAGAAACTGCTGTTACTCGGAGCAAGCGAGCTCCCCGCAGTCAGCGCCTTTCACAGCGCCCACCCGCAGTGTCAGGTCACTACCGCACCTGCTGCTCCCCTGGCGCCTGAACTGGCCGCACAGCGCTTCGACCTGGCAATTCTGGTCGACTGTCTGGAGCACTTGCCCAAACGCGATGGACTGCAACTACTGGGTGGCATTCGCAACCTCAACGCCAGCCGGGTCGCCGTATTGCTCGACCTCAAGGCAGGTGATTGGCAGGAAACCGACTTTTTCGCCCTGGCCATGCAAGCCAGTGAACAGTTCCAGCGCGAGGGACAGACCCTGCATCTGTTCACCTATGATCTACTCGATTACAAGCAAGTTCCCGACTGGTTGAACGCGAAGTTCTGGGCAAATCCACAAAACTTCGGCAAATACTGGTGGTAGAACGATGCACCCTCTCGATCCCAATTGTCCTTGCGGCAGCGGCAACCTGCTGAGCCAGTGCTGCGGCCACTATCACGCGGGCACCCACGCCCCCAGCGCGCAGTTGTTGATGCGTTCGCGCTACACCGCTTATGTACTGGGCCTGGTGGATTATCTGGTAGCCACCACCTTGCCCGCCCAGCAACAGGCCCTCGACCGCGACGCGATGGCCGCCTGGAGCGCGCAGAGCACCTGGCTGGGTTTGGAAGTCGAGGGCAGCGAGGTATTCGGCGGCCAGCCGGAGCATGCCCAGGTGACTTTCGTCGCGCGCTGGCACGATGACAACGGCGAACATCGTCACCGCGAATGCTCCGCTTTCGTTCAGGTGGACGGGCACTGGTTCTTCCTCGACCCGACCGCACCACTGAAGGCCGGACGCAATGACCCTTGCCCCTGCCAGGGCGGGCAGAAGTTCAAGAAGTGCTGCGCGCCTTACCTGAATGGCTGATTGGCGTTAATCCTGCTTTCTGCTTGAGTTGATGGGTCCCACGAGGACACTCAACAAGGAGAAAGTCATGCACAAGAAAAGTGGTATCGCTCTTATCCTGGCCAGCCTGCTTTTTGGCTGCGCCAACCAGCCCGCCGGGCTGCAAGGGGAAACGCTGGACCTGGGCGACAGCCAGCGCGTCAGCCGCCTGTTCGCTTACCCGAACAACTGCAGCGTGATCTGCTACCGCGACTGGACGCTGGAACAGACGGTCGAACACTACCTGCAACAGAGCCTGACGCGCGATGGTTACCCCCAGGCCAGCGTGCGCGTAACACGCAACGGGGAACGTATTCACGCCAATTTCGACGGCACGCCAAAGGATTACGGCAAACCCCTGCTGCAATTGCTCGATGCCGGTGACCTGGCCTATCAGGGCGCCAGTCAGCTGAATCGTGACGGTAAATGGCAGTACAACTGGTACTTCTTCCTGCCGCTGGGCATGGCTCTGGAGAACCGCAAGAGCGTCGAGCTGCTGCACTTCCCACCGGACTACTCACTGACCCAGGCTCAGGATTATCTGCGTTCGAGCACCACCGATCGCTGGGCCTCGCTGCTCGGTTTCAATGGTGTACAGGCGCAACACACTCCTGCCTACCAGACCATCATCGACATCGCTCCCATCGCCGCCCCGGCCAGTGCCGGCAGCGCATTGCAGGGCGTGTACGGCTACTTCAACAGCTATCAGCGGCGCATGGTCAGCGAACTCAGCGCCGGCCCGAACGATGCCAGCCTGCCAATGGTCGCCTTCGGCAGCCCGGTGCGCAGTTGGATCAAGCAACAGTACGGCGTCAATCTGCCGGTGCTGGGGCTCGGCCAGATCGATGCAGCCCCCGGCCAGCAGGTTTACGTGCTCGGCGCCAATCATCCCAGCTACATCTGGTATGCGGCCGATCCGGCCAACAACAAAGGCAACAAGGATGCTGCCAACGCAGCCGGAATCAAGGTCATGGGACAGGACTTGAGCGCCGCCTGCTGGCAGGCCGGCATGGGCCAACAGCCGACAAGTGATCCGCAGCAGACGCTCAATACCTGCACCGAAAAATGGCAGGTAACGGAGAAGCTGCAAACCTGCGAACTGTTCTTCACCAGCGTGCGCAACCTCAAGCCCGAGGAAGCCGCAGCCGCGTGCAAGGCGGGTTAGCGGCCCTGAACGCAAAAACGCCGTGGCTGCCGGTGCAGCTCACGGCGTTTCAAACCAGGCGACTGAATGCTTAGTCCTGCAGCTTCAGGTGCGATGTATCCGGTACAGCCGCTGGAGTCGCAGGCTTGGCCTGCCCCATATCGCTACCGACGGGCGCCAGACTGAACTGCGACAAGTCGACCTGTGGCGCTGCAGCGTCGGGCCTGGCGTCCTGCAGATCGCTGCCCACCGGAGCGATGTCGAAATCCGGGGCATCCACATCACTGAACGCGGCCATGTACTCATCTCGTGGCGCGACCTGCAGGCGCCCTGGCTTGGCCACAGCCCGCGCTGCTGCCGGAGCCGGTTGCGGCTCTACGGGCGGCGGCGGGGCCAGTTCGACCTCCTCGATCAGGGCGTCCATGTCGACGACTTCGACCCGCGCACCGGCCCGCTCCAGAGTCGCGCGGTACTTCTCCGCCCCGGCTGCGTCGAGGTTGTTCTTGATCACGATGCGGCGCCCGGAGAACAACTGAGCGATGCGCTGAGCATCGGCCTGGAACAGCTTGGCCATATTGGCCTTGACCAGCTCTGGCTGGGCGCCCGGCACCAGTTGCCCGGAGAAGGCGATCTCGTAGCGACTCATGGTCACACTCCTGTCCTATTCGCCGCTCAGTATGGCGCAGGTTCCTTTGCCCTGACACTGCAGGCTTCTCATTCATGCTCTCGCGATCACCAACACCCCGAAACCACCACAGTATCTCATTGAAAATAATGAGTGCGTCCCCGTTGCAGCCAAGCGCTTGCTTGTTACACTGGGCCGCAATGGGGGTATGAAATGTTTTCTCAGGCGCAAATGATAAGAATTATCAGCCTATTGATGTTTTTTGGCCTGCTTTCAGGCCTGACAGGATGCTCCACCTGGATGACAGGTGGCTTCAAGGACCCGGACGTCCAACTCATCAAAGTTGATGTGGTCAAGGCCAGGCTGCTCGAACAGGAGTTCCGCCTGCGCTTTCGAATCGACAATCCCAACGGCGTCAGCCTGCCGGTGCGCGGGCTGGACTATAAC
>CAMPIF010000392.1 GCA_946886245.1 Ectopseudomonas composti
CGACGAAGGCGTCGACGGGTTCGCTGAAGCGACCGCCCCAGGATTGGTTGGTTTTTTCGCTGCTCATGATTTGGGCTCTGGATCGGGCAAGCCGCATCGGCGGCCAGCATGGCGGACAAAGTGCGTCGATAATAACAGGGTCGGCAGGGGTTTCACCGGGACGCGTTCGCCGTTGGGCGTAGGATGGCGTTGTCGGTTGCTTCACAATTTTGCCCTGAAGGTGGCATTTCAGTGCTTTATTTTGTCCGGCTGGAGCCGTCTGGCTTGCCGGCTTGCAGGGCGACAAGGAAACTGCGTCGATGCACACACAATCCTCTGCCAAGAAAAGATACAACGCCGCTATCGACGACTTCTTCGTCCCGGAACTGTGCCAGCCAGAAGCGCTGCTGAGCATGGTGCTGCTGGCCGAGTTGCTGGTACTGGTGCTGGTGCTCGCCGAGCCTATGACCCCGGGTTTCGACTGGGTACGCCTGGCCCTGACGTCACTGTTCGTGCAGTGGATCGTGCTGCTGTCGG
The DNA here is from genome assembly GCA_946886245.1 of Ectopseudomonas composti. The sequence goes on from CAMPIF010000392.1 coordinate 517, forward strand.
CTGCTGTGCTGTGTCGATTGCGGCCCTTGCTGGCGCGCCTGCGGCCGGCGCTGGCTGGCGGTCTGTGCTGTGCGCTGGTGGTGCTGCTGACCCTGGGGTGCACGGCCGTGGCCGACTATTACGAGCTGGGCGGGCCGCTACCGCGCAATGGTGAAGTGAATCTTTATCTGCGTCATGCGTTGATCAGCCTGATCATGTCCGCACTGCTGCTACGCTATTTCTATCTGCAGAGCCAATGGCGTCGGCAGGAACAGGCCGAGCTGCGTGCGCGGATCGAATCGTTGCAGGCGCGGATTCGACCGCACTTTCTGTTCAACAGCCTCAACAGCATCGCCAGCCTGGTCACGCTCGATCCTTACAAGGCCGAGCAGGCGGTGCTGGACCTGTCAGATCTGTTTCGCGCCAGCCTGGCCAAACCTGGCACGCTGGTGCCGTGGAAGGAGGAACTGGAACTGGCGAAACGATATCTGTCGATCGAGCACTATCGGCTCGGCGAGCGACTACAGTTGCAGTGGGAGGTAGAAGGTGTGCCGGAGGATCTGCCAATTCCCCAGCTGACCCTGCAGCCTCTGTTGGAGAATGCGCTGATCTATGGCATCGCGCCGCGTATCGAAGGTGGCCTGGTGCGGGTCGAAGCGGATTACCAGGAAGGTGTGTTCAGCTTGTGTGTCAGCAATCCGTATGAAGAGCGGGGCGAGCAGCACCCGTCACGGGGAACGCACCAAGCGCTGAGTAATATCGATGCGCGTCTGGCGGCACTTTTCGGGCCGCGCGCGAGTCTCAGCGTGGAGCGCCGTGACGGCCGTCATTACAGCTGTCTACGCTATCCTTGTGCGAGACTCACGCAGGAAGCCAGAGCAATATGAATGTCCTGATCGTCGATGACGAACCCCTTGCCCGCGAGCGCCTGAGCCGCATGGTCGGTGAGCTCGAGGGTTACCGGGTCCTGGAGCCCGCCGCCAGCAATGGCGAGGAAGCCCTGACCCTGATCGATAGCCTCAAGCCGGATGTGGTCTTGCTGGATATCCGCATGCCCGGCCTCGACGGCCTGCAGGTCGCTGCCAAATTGTGCGAGCGCGAAGCGCCGCCCGCGGTGATCTTTTGCACGGCCCATGATGAATTCGCCGTGGAAGCCTTCCAGGTCAGCGCGGTGGGCTATCTGGTCAAGCCCGTGCGCCCCGAGAGCCTGAGCGAAGCGCTGAAAAAGGCCGAGCGACCCAATCGTGTGCAACTGGCCGCTCTGACTCGTCCCGCAGCGGAGACTGGCGGCGGCCCGCGTACCCATATCAGCGCGCGTACTCGCAAGGGCATCGAGCTGATTCCACTGGATCACGTGGTCTACTTCATCGCCGACCACAAATACGTCACCCTGCGTCACGAAGGCGGCGAAGTGCTGCTGGATGAGCCGTTGAAGGCGCTGGAAGACGAGTTCGGTGACCGCTTCGTACGCATCCACCGCAATGCGCTGGTGGCGCGCGAGCGCATCGAGCGCCTGCAGCGCACCCCGCTCGGACACTTTCAACTCTTCCTCAAAGGTCTGGACGGCGATTCGCTGGTGGTCAGCCGCCGCCATGTGGCTGGTGTGCGTAAACTGATGCAGGCTCTATAACAGGGCGCCGGCTGCGGCCTATGGCCGCCTCCTTCAGCCGGCGTCGGGCGAGCCTGTTATGATTCGCGGCAATCGGTTTTCTGGAATTGCCTCATGTCCCGCGAAATTCGCATCGCCACCCGTAAGAGCGCCCTGGCCCTGTGGCAGGCCGAGCATGTCAAAGCCCGTCTGGAGCAGGCTCACCCAGGCCTGAAGGTCAGTCTGGTGCCCATGGTCAGCCGCGGCGACAAGCTGCTCGACGCGCCGCTGGCGAAGATCGGCGGCAAGGGGCTGTTCGTCAAGGAGCTGGAAACCGCACTGCTGGAAAACGAGGCCGACATTGCCGTGCACTCGATGAAGGACGTGCCGATGGACTTTCCCGAAGGGCTGGGTCTGTACTGCATCTGCGAGCGTGAAGACCCGCGCGACGCCTTCGTCTCCAACACCTATGCCAGCCTCGATGCGTTGCCGCCCGGCAGCGTGGTCGGTACTTCCAGTCTGCGCCGTCAGGCTCAATTGTTGGCGCGCCGGCCTGACCTGAAAATCCGCTTCCTGCGTGGCAACGTCAATACCCGCCTGGCCAAGCTCGATGCCGGCGAGTACGACGCGATCATCCTCGCCGCTGCCGGCCTGATCCGTCTGGGGTTCGAGGAGCGTATCCGCAGCTCGATCAGCGCCGAGGACAGCCTGCCTGCCGGTGGCCAGGGCGCCGTGGGCATCGAGTGCCGCAGTGCCGACAGCGACGTGCATGCCTTGCTGGCGCCGTTGCACCACCGTGAAACCGCACTGCGGGTGACCGCCGAGCGTGCGCTGAACAAGCATCTCAACGGCGGCTGCCAGGTCCCCATCGCCTGCTACGCCCTGCTCGAAGATGACCAGCTGTGGCTGCGCGGCCTGGTCGGCCAGCCTGACGGGGGCCTGTTGCTGCGCGCCGAAGACCGCGCCGCCAGTAGCGATGCCGAAGCCCTGGGTGTGCGTGTCGCCGAGGCGCTGCTGGCGCAAGGGGCCGATGCCATTCTCCAGGCCGTCTACGGTGAGGCCGGTCACCCTTGAGCGCATGGCGCCTGTTGCTGACCCGTCCTGCCGAGGACTGTGCGGCGCTGGCGCAGACCCTGGCCGCGCAGGGGATCGCAAGCCACTGCATGCCGCTGCTGGCCATCGAGACGCTGGACGAGACACCCGAACAACGCAACGCCTTTGCCGAGCTGCAACGCTACTGCGCGGTGATCGTGGTCAGCAAGCCGGCAGCCCGGATTGGCCTGCAGCGCCTGGCCCGGCATGGGGCGCCGACACCCGATCTGCCCTGGTTCAGTGTCGGCGCCGCCACCGCCGCCGTGCTCGCCGAGCAAGGCTTGTGCGTGCATTTTCCAGACTCGGGCGATGACAGCGAAGCGTTGCTCGCTCTGCCTGCGCTGCAGCAGGCCATTGCGGCTTCTGCGCCGCGCGTGCTGATCCTGCGTGGCGAGGGTGGCCGAGAATTACTCGCCGAATGCTTGCGCGGCCAAGGCGTGACGGTCGACTATCTGCCACTGTATCGCCGCGTGCTGCCGCAGTACGCGCCGGGCGAGCTGAGCCGACAGGTGCAAGCGGAACGCCTGAACGGCCTGGTTGTCAGCAGTGGGCAGGGGTTCGAGCATCTGCTGCAGCTGGCCGGCGATGACTGGCCGGCGTTGGCTCGGCTACCCTTGTTCGTACCCAGCCCGCGTGTCGCCGAACAGGCTCGCGCTGCGGGTGCACAGATCGTTGTGGACTGTCGCGGCGCCAGTGCCGCGGCCTTGCAGGCAGCTTTGGAGCAGTTTCCGGCTGCCGCCCTCTAAAAGGACGGATACGTGAGCGAAGCATCCACCCCGAACACGCCAGAAGAAAAACCGGCCAACGAAGCCGTGAAACCCACACCGACACCGCCACCGGTGAAGGCACCACGCAGTGGCGGTGGCAGCGGCCTTGCCGCGTTCGCCCTGCTGATCGGTCTGGCAGGTGCCGGGGCAGGTGGCTGGAGCCTCTGGCAATTGCATGAGATGCAGAGCCGGGACCAGCAGCAGGCCGAAGACCTGCAGCGCACCCGCGACGACAGCGCGAAGAAAGTGGACGAATTGGCTCAGCGCCTCGATTCGCGCCTGTCCGCCCTGCCCAGTGCGGCTGAACTGGACGAGCGTCGCCGCCTGCTGGCCAACCTGCAGAGCGATCAGCAGCGCATGAGTCAGCGCCTGGAAAGCGTGCTCGATGGCAGTCGCCAGGATTGGCGCCTGGATGAGGCTGAACACCTGCTGCGATTGGCCACCTTGCGATTGTCCGCGCTGCAGGATGTCGCCAGCGCCGAAGCGCTGGTGCTGGCCGCCGATGAAATTCTCCGCGAGCAGGACGATCCTGCCGCCTTCGCCGCGCGCGAGCAGCTCAGTCGCAGTCTCGAGGCCCTGCGCACCACGGCGCGCCCGGATCGCGTCGGTCTGTTCCTGCAGCTGGGTGCCCTGCGTGAGCAGGCGGCAACGCTCAATCCCCTGGCGCCGACCTTCGA
>CAMPIF010000393.1 GCA_946886245.1 Ectopseudomonas composti
ACCGTGGACAACGGCATTTCCAGCGTCGACGGCGTGGCGGCGGCCAAGGCCGCCGGGTTGAGAGTACTGGTCACCGATCACCACCTGCCAGGGCCGGAACTGCCGGCCGCCGATGCCATCGTCAACCCGAACCAGCCAGGCTGCGATTTCCCGAGCAAGGCCATGGCCGGTGTCGGCGTGATGTTCTACGTGCTGCTGGCGCTGCGCGCGCGGCTGCGTGAAACCGGCTGGTTCGCCAGCCGTGCGGAGCCCAACCTGGGCGAGCTGCTCGACCTGGTGGCACTGGGTAGCGTCGCCGATGTGGTGCCGCTGGATGCCAACAACCGCATCCTGGTGCATCAGGGCCTGGCGCGGATTCGTGCCGGCCGGGCGCGGCCGGGCTTGCGTGCGATTCTCGAAGTCGCCGGGCGCGACCACCGCCGCATCACCTCCACCGACCTGGGGTTCATCCTCGGTCCAAGGCTGAACGCGGCCGGGCGTCTGGATGACATGAGCCTGGGCATCGAATGCCTGCTGTGCGACGACGAGGCACTGGCCCGCGACATGGCGGTGCAACTCGACCAGCTCAACCAGGACCGCAAGGCCATCGAGCAGGGCATGCAGCGCGAGGCGCTGGCTCAGCTCAAGGATCTGCCGGTGGCGGACATGCCGTTCGGCCTCTGCCTGTTCGAGCCCGACTGGCACCAGGGGGTGATCGGCATCCTTGCCTCGCGCCTGAAGGAGCGCTATCACCGGCCGGCCATCGCCTTTGCCGATGCTGGCGAGGGCATGCTCAAGGGCTCGGCGCGTTCTGTGCCGGGGCTGCATATTCGTGATGCGCTGGATGCCGTGGCAGCCAAGCATCCGGGGCTGATCAGCAAGTTTGGCGGGCACGCCATGGCCGCCGGGCTGTCGCTGCCGCAGGAACATTTCGGTGCGTTCTCCGTCGCCTTCGACGCCGAGGTGCGCCGCCAACTGTGCGAAGACGACCTGACCGGCCGCCTGCTGTCCGACGGCCAGCTCGATGCCACCGAGTTCCACCTGGAACTGGCCCGCGCCCTGCGCAACGCCGGGCCCTGGGGCCAGCACTTCCCCGAACCGCTGTTCCATGGCGTGTTCCAGATCGTCAATCAGCGCATCGTCGGTGAGCGTCACCTGAAGCTGGTACTCAAGACCGAATGCGGCAGCGTGCAACTCGACGGCATCGCCTTCAACATCGACCGTGAGGTCTGGCCCAACCCGACGTTGCGCTGGGCCGAAGTGGCGTACAAGCTCGACCTCAACGAGTTTCGTGGCAACGAGACGGTGCAGTTGATGGTGGCGCATATCGCCCCGCGCTGATCGTGGCGGCGACGAAACTCCGCGTTACCAATATGCCAGGCCGATTCTGACGAACTCTGCTAGAAACTCTCGTCAATTCAACCGATGTCGGTTGAGGCGCATGCGGAATTTCCCTGCGTTATCCGGGGTCGGATGCACCGGCACCTACTTTTTCAGGAGCGTTCGCGATGAACACCAGTAATCTGCTCGACCAACTGCTCAAGGCCGGCCAGCAGGCCATGCAGAAACCTGCGGCGAAGGGCTCCCAGGGGCAGCAGGCCGGTGGTTTGGGTGGCCTGCTCTCTGGTGGAGGCCTGGGCAGCCTGCTCTCGGGCGCCGGGGGCGGCGCGTTGGCGGCCGGTGCGGTCGGCCTGCTGCTGGGCAGCAAGAAGGCGCGCAAGATGGGCGGCAAGGCGCTGACCTATGGCGGCCTGGCTGCTCTCGGTGTGATGGCGTACAAGGCCTACGGCAACTGGCAGGCGCAGCAAGCCCAGCAGGGCGGCGCGCAGCCGGTCGAGCCGCAAACCCTGGATCGGTTGCCGGCGCCGCAAGTCGAGCAGCACAGCCGGGCCATTCTCAAGGCGCTGGTGGCGGCGGCCAAGGCCGATGGTCATGTCGACGAGCGTGAGCGTCAGTTGATCGAAGAGGAGTTGGGCAAGCTGGCACAGGACGCCGAACTGCAGACCTGGCTGCACACCGAACTGAACAAGCCGCTGGACCCGGCCGATGTGGCGCGCGCCGCAGCGACCCCGGAAATGGCCGCCGAAATGTACCTGGCCAGCGTGCTGATGGTCGATGACGAGCACTTCATGGAGCGCGCCTACCTCGAAGAGCTGGCGCGTCAGCTGAAACTGCCGCTGGAGCTGAAGGCCGAGCTGGAAACCCAGGTGCGCTCGCTGCCGGTCGGTGCCTGAGTCGTCTTTTCGTCTCAGTCCGCATGCCGGGCGTGACCCGGCCTCGCCTCATCACCATGATCGCTCAGGTAGGCTTCGACGGCCGCGCTGACCGTTGGTTGCAGGTGCCTTGGCTGATCGTCGTGCAGCAGCCCGAAGCGCCGCAGCTTGTCCTTGAGCGGCCCCTTGACCTCCGCGAAGTGCAGCTCGATGCCGGCTTCCGCCAGCATTCGTTCCAGGTCGCCGAGCATGTCGGCAGAGGTCACGTCGATGCTGGTAACCGGCTCGGCGGCGATTACCACGCGGCGCACCGGTGCGGGAGCTTGCTCCAGCGCCTGCAGCAGGGATTGCTGGAAGAGCTCGGCATTGGCGAAGAACAGCGGGGCGTCCCAGCGAAACAGCAGCAGGCCGGGTATCTGCCGTGCATCGGGGTGTCGCTTGATGTCATGGAAACCACGGATGCCCTCTACCTGGCCGAGAATGGCGTAGTAGGGGCGCCAGCCATCCCAGAGAAACTCGATCACCGCCAGCACCACGGCAATGCCGATGCCGGGGATGACGCCGAAGGTCACCACGCCGGCAAAGCAGGCCATCGACAGCCAGAATTCCCATTGCTGCACGCGGAAGATGCGGCGCAGATCGGTGACCACGAACAGGCCGATGACCGCGGCAATCACCACCGCGGCCAGGGCACTGGTGGGCAGGTGCTGCATCAGACCCGGAGCCAGCACCAGCAGCAGGGCGACACTCAGGGCGCCGACGATACCGGCGACCTGGGTCATGGCGCCTGCCGCCTCGGCGACGGGCGTGCGTGACGAGCTGCTGCTGATGGGAAAGCCCTGGAACAAACCTCCTGCCAGGTTGGCGGCCCCGAGACCGATGAGCTCCTGGTTGGGGTCGACGTGGCGTCCGGTGCGCGCGGCGTAGGTACGCGACAGCACGCTGGTGTCGGCGAACGCGACCAGGGCGACGGCGATGCCGCCCAGCACCACGCTGGCCAGATCGACGCCGCTGAGCCAGGGCAGGGTGAAACTGGGCAGCCCCTGTGGCAGTTCGCCGAGCACCTGCACGCCCTGGGTATCGAGGTCGCACAGCGCGACCGCCACCGTTGCCAGGGTCACGGCGATGAGGATGCCGGGCAATTGCCGGAAGCGACTCAGCAGCAGGATCAAGGCCAGTGTGCCGGCGCCGACGAGCAGGCTGTAGAGGTGGGCCTGGCCCGCGATCAGCGCGCTGGCGATGGCCCGCAGGTCGCTGAGCGGCCCCTGGCTGTCGATGGAAAAGCCGAACAACCTGGGCGTCTGGCTGATCAGCACGCTCAGCGCAATGCCGTTCATGTAGCCATAGCGGATGGGCTTGGACAGCAATTCGGTGATGAACCCCAGGCGCAGCAGCCCGGCGATCAGGCAAGTCAGGCCCGCCACCACGGCCATCATGCTGGCCAGGGTCACCGCACGCATCGGGTCGCCGCCTGAGAGTGGCAGCACCACTGCGAGAATCAGCGCCGCCAGGGCCGAATCCGGGCCGAGCACGAGAATACGGCTGGGGCCGAACAGGGCGTAGGCCAGCAGCGGCACGATGGTCGCGTACAGACCATAGATGCCTGGCACGCCGGAGGCCTCGGCATAGGCAATGCCCACCGGCACCAGCATGGTGGTCAGCACCAGGCCGGCCGCAATGTCCTTCGGCAGCCAGGCCAGGTGATAGTCCCTGAGCGTTTGCAGGCCCGGAAGCCAGCGTAGCCAGCCGCGTCGTTGCGCAGTGCCGGGAAATGGTTTACGGGTGTTGTTCGACGGTGCAGGCGGCATCGCGTAGCGGCTCTGACAGGGTTGCCAGCAAGTAAAGCGCAGAGCGCTGGGGCAGCACCACAGGTATTGATCGCAGGCTGAACATTGAGCCGCTGCATCAGACCAAAAGATCATTCATCCTCGCCCCCGGCTTGCTTTAGGCTGTTGGCCAACGACAAGAACGACACGCGAGGATGCTTATGTCGCAACTGCCACTGGATGCCTACGACTACCTGATCGTCGGTGCCGGCCCTGCCGGCTGCCTGCTGGCCAATCGGCTTTCTGCAGACCCTGGCGTCAGCGTGCTGCTGATCGAGGCGGGCGGGCGCGACAACTATCCCTGGATTCATATCCCGGTCGGCTACCTCTACTGCATCGGCAACCCGCGTACCGACTGGTGCTACGACACCGAGGCCGATCCCGGCCTGCATGGGCGCTCGCTGAAATACCCGCGTGGCCGCGTGCTCGGCGGCAGCTCCTCGATCAACGGCATGATCTACATGCGTGGCCAGGCGGCGGACTACGATGGCTGGGCCGCTGCGGGCAATCCCGGCTGGGCCTGGCGGGATGTGTTGCCGCTGTTCAAGCGTTCGGAGAATCATTTTGCCGGCACCAGCGAACTGCATGGCGGCGATGGCG
>CAMPIF010000394.1 GCA_946886245.1 Ectopseudomonas composti
TCTCGTGAGGTGCGATGCGACGAATTTCGCGGCTGCAACGCAATCGCCGTGTGCGCCTGGCTTCCGAGCAGGGCATGCTCGATCTGGCCGAAGGTCGCTGGGCGCGTGCCCAGCGCCAGCTGACCCGTGCCGCCGAAGCCGACAGTCAGCCATTGATGTACTACCTTGGCGCTGCTCGGGCCGCCAGCAAGCTTGGCGATCACGAGCAGAGCGACGCATTGCTCGAACGCGCACTGAACAAGCAACCCCAGGCCGAGTTGGCGATCGCTCTGACCCACGCCGAGCTGCAACGCAAGCGTGGCGACACGGATGCGGCGCTGCAAACCCTGCAGGTCATGCGTGAGCGTCACCCGGGGCACCATCTGGTGCTGCGTCAGCTGCAGCGCCTGTATCTGCAGCGCCAGGACTGGTCGGCGCTGCTCGGCTTGCTGCCCGAGTTGCGCAAGGAAAAGGCGCTGCCCGCGGCAGAGCTCGATGAGTTGGAGCGCGAGACCTGGCGTGGCCGACTGGCCGCTGCCGGCCTGGCTGGCCAGGGCCATGGCGAAACCGCGCTGCAGCCGCTGACGCAAGCCTGGCAGCAACTTTCCGCGCCGCTGCGTCAGGAGCCTGAGCTGATCGCCACCTATGTCGAGCAACTGCGTCGACTGGGTGCGCAGGAAGAAGCCGAGGAGGTTCTGCGTAGCGCGCTCAAGCGCGGTTACGACAGCCGTCTGGCGCGCTTTTACGGTGTGCTGCGTGGCGCCGACCCGGCGCGCCAGCTGCAAACGGCCGAACTCTGGCTCAAGCAGCATCCGCAGGACCCAGCCTTGTTGCTGAGCCTGGGCCGCCTGTGCCTGCAGAACCAGTTGTGGGGCAAGGCGCGTGATTATTTCGAGACCAGTCTGAAAATCGAGCGCCACCCGGAGACCTGCGCAGAGCTGGCGCGTCTGCTGGCGCAACTGGGCGAGTTGGAACGCAGCAATCAGCTGTTGCTGGAGAGTCTCGGCCTGTTGCATCAGGGCTTGCCGTCGCTGCCGCAACCGCAGGGCGTGACAGCCTGAATGGATGCGGCTGATTGCCGCAGCGGGCTCGCCGTGCGGACGGAGGGGCGTTCGGGCATGATGAACAGCCTGCTCTGAGCCATGGGGCGCCTTGAAAGGCGCCCTCGCTTTACTCTACCGTACTGCCCTCGATTTCCCTCCCGGAGCCACCATGCACTTGGCCAGCCCGCGTCCCCTGTTTTTCCTGGCATTCATCGGCTGCGTACTGCTGATGGCGGTTGCCCTTTACCTGGAACATGTCGTCGGGCTGGAGCCCTGCCCGATGTGCGTGTTGCAGCGCATCTGCGTCATTCTGTTCGGCGTGGTGTGCCTGATCGCTGCGATCCATGGCCCCGGTAGTCTCGGCCGCCGCATCTACGCCGTGCTGGCCCTGCTGTTCGCCGGTGCTGGCGCCGCTACCGCCGGCCGGCAGATCTGGCTGCAAAGCGTGCCGGCCGATCAGCTCGAAGCTTGCCTGCCCAGCCTCGAGTTCATGATGGAAGCCCTACCGATGCAGGACATTGTGCGTCTGGTGTTCCAGGGTAGCGCTGACTGTGCCGAGGTCAACTGGACGCTGTTCGGCATGAGCATCCCTGAGTGGAGCCTGCTCGGTTTCATCGGCATGCTCGGTTTCTGCCTGTTCCAGCTACTGCGTCGCAATTGAGAATGCGAATTGCACGAAGCCACGTGGGTCGTGGCTTCGAGATTAAACGCTCGTATGAAACTTTCTCGCAGCGATGCCTTGATGGTGGGTGCCCACGGGCATAATCTGGCTCGCACGCACCGCCGGAAAAATGCCATTTCGCGGTTGCCTTCCCAAGGCCAAGCACCCATTGACAGAAAAACGTCTCGGGAGCGGACGTATAACAGGCATTATCGATAAGGGAAGCGAGGTTCATCATGCTTGAGAGTTGCCAGAACGCACAGGAACGTTGGGGTGGGGTTCACCAGTTGATCGACCGTTGGCTGGGTGAACGCCGCGAACTTGTGCTGGCTTACAGCGCCCTTACCAAGGCGCCGCAGGCGCCAGCCATCAACGGTGAGTCTCTGCAGGGGTTCTGCGAGTTGCTGGTGGACTACGTGTCTGCTGGTCACTTCGAGGTCTACGAGCAACTGACCAACGAGGCCAAGGCCTTCAATGATCAGCGTGGTCTGGAACTGGCCAAGCAGATCTACCCGCGCATCGAAGCCATTACGGCGGTCGCGCTGGCCTTCAACGATCACTGCGACAATGGCGATTGCCGCGACAGCACGTCGCTGGTGGCGGAGCTCAATCATCTGGGGCAGTTGCTGCACGAGCGCTTCGAACTGGAAGACTGCCTGATCGAAGTGCTGCACAACGCGCATCAGGAACAGGCCGCCGAAGCGCTCTGAGCCCGTGTTGGCAATGGCCCGGAGCACTGCGGGCCGTCAGGTTGATGCCAGTCGGCTAAGCGTCGACGCATCAAGTTTGCAGGAGCGGCGCCGCGCTGCCAATCAGTGCGGCACGCACTTGAAAAGCTTCGCCCCGAGGCGGGGCTCCTGTGCAGGGCCGCGTTTTGTCGGATCGGCCTCAGGCCAGCAGGCTGGTCTTCAGTCGGCCACGTCGAGCAGGCGCAGGTCGAACACCAGTGGCGCATAGGGTGGTATCAGGTCACCCGCGCCTTCCTCCCCGTAAGCCTGATCCGATGGGATCACCAGGCGCCAGTGAGCGCCTTTGGGCATTTGCAGCAGCGCGCTGCGCCAGCCGCCGATCAGACTGTCCAGACGAAACCACTGCGGTGTGCTGCTCTCGTCGAAGACGCTGCCGTCCGCCAGTTCGCCTCGGTAGCTCACCTGCACGCGGCTGCGAGCGGTGGGTGTGGGACCGCTGCCAGGGCTGAGCTCGGTCACCAGCACGCCGTTGGCCAGTGCCCGCACGTCAGGGCGGCGACCTTGCTCGGCGAGAAAACGCTGCTGCGCCTCGATGGCCTTGCTGTGGCGCTGTGGTGAGGCTTCGATACGCGCTTCGTGCTCGTCGAGCAGTTGCTCGATCCGGCTGGCGTCGAGTCGCAGGGGCTTGCCCTCGTAGGCCTGGCGCAAGCCTTCGAGCAAGTCGCTCAGCGGCAGATCTGGCACCTCGTCGTGCAGGCGCTCGCCAAGGCGCACGCCGAGACTGTAGGCCAGATCCTGCTGGTGCTGGTCGGCCTGCACGCCCAGGCTGCAACAGATGGCGAGGGCGGCTAGTACGGCGCGGCTCATGACGATGTCTCCCGATCAAGATGCTGCCGATTATGCCAGGCGAGCAGTGCCTTTGCTGTCATGGCCAAAAGGCCTATGGCGAGCCCTCGCGGCTGCGTCTAGTATGGTCGCGTTCACATCCGCCTGGAGGCGCGCCATGTCGGCCAAGAAGAAGTCCATCACTACCCCGTTGCACCTGTTGCACCAACTGTCTGCCAGCCTGCTCGATCACCTGGAAAATGCCTGCTCGCAAGCACTGATCGACGCCGAGAAGCTGCTCGCCAAGCTGGAGAAACAGCGCGGCAAGGCTCAGGAAAAACTGCACAAGGCTCGCAGCAAACTGCAGGACGCCGCTGTTGCCGGCAAGGCCAAGGCGCAGGCCAAGGCCAAGGATGCTGTCGCCGAGCTGGAGGAGCTGCTCGATGCGCTCAAGGCCCGTCAGAGCGAAACCCGCACCTACATCGCCCAGCTCAAGCGCGACGCTCAGGAAAGCCTGAAGCTGGCGCAGGGTGTTGGCAAAGTGAAGGAAGCGGCCGGCAAGGCGCTGGATGTGCGTGAAGCGAAAGCCGCTGCTCCAGCCGTCAAACCGACCAGCAAACCGGTCGCGGCGAAGAAGCCTGCTGCTGCCAAGGCACCAGTGAAGCAAGCCCCGGCCAAGCCGGCTGCCGCCAAACCGGCGAGCAAAACCGTCGCCAAGCCAGTAGCGAAGCCTGTGGCAACCAGCAAACCTGCGGCCAAACCAGCTGCCAGCAAGGCCGTTGCGGCAAAACCCGCTGCGCCGAAAGCTGCTGCCAAACCCGCAGCAGCCAAGCCCGCCGCCAAACCGGCAGCCAAGCCTGCTGCGGCAAAAGCACCGGCCAAGCCCGCAGCGGCCAGTAAACCTGCGGCCAAGCCCGCTGTTAAGCCAGCTGCCAAGGCTGCGCCTGCGAAACCCGCGAGCAAACCTGCCAGCAAGCCGGCTGTAGTGAAGAAGCCAGCCGCTGCGAAGGCGCCGGCGAAGAAGGCTCCGACCAAGCCGGCAGCGGCCAAGCCGGCCGCCGCAGCGGTTGCTCCGGCAGCCCCTGCTGCTGCGACGACCAATGGCGCCACCGCCCCGGGTACTCCGAGCGCGTCCTAAGGGTGCTCAACGGCGCCGCGCAGCACCTGCAGCGCGGCGCTGTTCCCTCCAGCCAGGCGCACCAGCCAATCCTTGTCGCCTGCCTCGTCTGGCCAGTTTTCGGCCAGCGCCTGCAAGCGTTCGAGCAATACCCGCTCGGCCTGCAGCTCCAGTTTCTTGATCTGCTCGCGCAAGGCTGCGAGTTCCGCATCCTGGCTTGCGGCCGCACGCCAGTTGCGGCGTGTCTGACGCAAGGGCGCGACCACCTCGCGTTGCCAGGGGC
>CAMPIF010000395.1 GCA_946886245.1 Ectopseudomonas composti
CAGTTGCACCAGCACGCTGGCCTGGGTGACATCGGCACCTTCGGTATAGAAGGCTTGCTGAACCAGCTTGAGCAGCGTCCAGGCACTCGGCGCATGCAGGTTGCGTGCGGTCACCAGCGCGCGGCAGGCAGGCTCGGTGTCATACACCAGCCCCTCGGGTAGACCGCGTTCGAAGTCGAACAGCTGCCCGGTGCTGGCGTTGACCGCCTGCCAGTAGCCCAGATAACGCACGCGGGCGGCAGCATCGACGGCCACCTGGTCACGGCGCAGGCCACCCACCACGATCTGCAGCGGCACAGAGGCTACCGCCGCCTGCTCGGCGAGGGCTTCGATTACCGGTGCAAAACCCCAGCACCAGGAGCACATCGGGTCCATCACGTAGAGCAGGCGGCTAGCCATGGTCAGGCCTCGTTCAGTTGGCGGGGGTTACGGCCAATGGGGTGCGGCTGGTTGCGCTGGCGCGCCAGCTCGATCTGCTTCTGCCGCTCACGGGCGCTTTCGCGGGTTTTCTCCGGCAGCGAATCCCAGCAATGCGGGCAGCTGACACCGGGGCTGTAGAACGCGGACTGACGGTCTTCCACGGAAATTGGCGTGCGGCAAGCGTGACACTGATCGTAGTCGCCTTCGGACAGGTCATGGCGCACGGTCACGCGGTTGTCGAAGACGAAGCAGTCGCCCTGCCACTTGGTCTCTTCCTGCGGCACTTCCTCGAGGTATTTGAGAATACCGCCCTTGAGGTGATAGACCTCCTCGAAACCTTCGCCAAGCATGTAGCTGGAGGCCTTCTCACAGCGAATGCCACCGGTGCAGAACATCGCCACCTTCTTGTGCCTGCTCGGGTCGAAGTGCTCGCGGATGTACTCGGGAAACTCGCGGAACGACTTGGTCTTGGGGTCGATGGCACCCTCGAAGGTGCCGATGGCCACTTCATAGTCGTTGCGGGTATCGATCAGCAGCACGTCGGGGTCGCTGATCAGGGCGTTCCAGTCCTGCGGCTCGACGTAGGTGCCGACGCGCTGGTTGGGGTCGACGCCCGGTACGCCGAGGGTGACGATCTCTTTCTTCAGCTTGACCTTGGTGCGATAGAACGGCTGCTCATCGCAGTAGGATTCCTTGTGGTCGATATCGGCCAGACGGGCGTCCTGGGCGAACCAGGCGAGCAGTGCATCGATACCGGCACGAGTGCCGGAGACCGTGCCGTTGATGCCCTCTTCGGCGAGCAGCAGGGTGCCCTTGATGTCGTTATCGATCAGGGTTTGCAGCAGGGGTTCGCGCAGCGCCTGGTAGTCAGGCAGGGAGACGAATTTATACAGCGCCGCGACGACGATCTTGTCGGTCATGAACAGTTCTCTCAGTAGTCGCCCACGTAAAGGGCGGACTGGCGGGACATGAAAAACGCCGGCTCAGCAGGCCGGCGCGAAGGGCGATTGTAGCAAAGCCGAGAATCGCCAGGGTAAGTTGGCGACAGGGCGCGACAGCCTGTCGCGTAGCCCGGATGCAATCCGGGAATTGATCGCTGCCGCGGGTTGGGCTACATCAATGACCGCCGCGACAGGTCGGCGAGGCCGGAGCCATGCCCTGCGCCGCCCACTCCTCCGGGGTGTAGGTGTGCAGCGCCAGCGCATGGATCTGCCCCATCAGCTCGCCGACCGTCGCATACACCTTCTGATGTCGCTTGACCGCATTCAGGCCGGCAAACGCCGGGCTGACGATCACCGCCTTGTAGTGGGTCTCCAGACCGCGACTGTGCATGTGACTCTCGTCCAGCACCTCGAGGTGCTCGGGCTGCAGCGCAGCCAGGGCGGTGACGATCAGGTCTTGCTTGGACATCTTGGGCTCCATCAGGGCTGTTTCGGCAGGCCGAGTTCGTTGCTCATGTCGGCCAGCAGCTTGTTCACCTCGGGCACGGCGGACTCCAGCTTGCTCTGGGTGATCTGCGCAGACTGCGCGGTGAGCGTCGGCATCTTCTGCAGCACCTTCTGCCCCAGCGGCGACTCGTAGAAGGCGATCAGCTTCTTGAGCTCCTGCTCGTCGAAGTTGCTGGTATAAAGCTTGACCATGTCCGGTTTGAGCTTGTCCCAGCCAACGGCCTTGTCCAGCGCGGTATTGGCCTTGGCCTGATAGCTTTCCAGCACCGCTTGCTTGCCATCCGGCGCCTCGGCGAAACGCTGCGCGAACATCTGCTGCACCTGACCGTAGACCGGCACGGTCAGCCTGTCGGCGTTGGCCAGTTTGAGGAAACGCTCGGCATCGGCGGCGTGGCTGGCGGCATCGGCCATGGCCAGGGATGCCGAAGCGCTGAGCAGAACGGCGGTGCAGAGTCTGGAAAAACGGAGCATGAGAAGGCGTCCAGGGTTATGAATGAGTCTGGGTAGACTGCGGTAGCAGCATTTTGTGCCCTGGGCCGAAATCCCTCAAGCCATGACAGTTGTGCACTGGCTCACACGCGCCATGCATATCAGCGCACCCATTGGTCAGTTGCCAAAATGCCAGTACTTGCTCATGCTCAGAAGGGCTCGGCATTCTCTGCGACCTCCGCCATCTTTCAACAAGGCGTGCGCACCTCAAGAACCGGCAATTGATCGCCAGCCCGCGCACACACACGGACGTGCCCGATGACCAGCCTCACCTCACACGCGCCCCTTCCGCTCCAGCCGCTTTGCGACAGCAAAGGTCGGCTGCTGGACGAAGCCGTGGGTTGGTCCAACCGACCACAGGTGGACTGCACCCTGCATGGTCACGCCGGGCGGCGCAAACGCTGGAATCACTGGTGCATCACCACACCGCAGTGGATGCTCTCGCTGACCCTGGCCGACCTCGATTACCTGGGCTACGGCGCCGCCTACTTTCTCGATCTGGAATCCGGCCAGGCCGTCGCCCACGCCCAGTTCCGCCCATTCGCCCTGGGCTGCCAACTGCCAGACCTGCCGCTGGAGAGCCACGCCTTCAGCCACTCGCGCCTGCAACTGCGCATCGACGAGCACCCCGGACGCCTGCGCCTCACCGCTGCCGCCCCGGATATCGGCGGCCAGCCCCTGCAGGTTGCCCTGGACATTCAGCGCCCTGCCCATCTGCAGTCGGTCAATCTGGTCGCGCCGTTGCAACACGGCGGCTTTCATGCCACCTGTCGACAACTCGGCCTGCCCACCGCCGGCAGCCTGCAGTTGGGCGGCAAGCATTACAGCTGCGTGCCGGGCCAGAGCTTCGCCGCGCTGGACTTCGGCCGTGGCGTCTGGCCGTTGAACACTTACTGGCAGCGCGCAGCCTTCGCTGCAGCGGGCGGCATCGCCGGCAACTTCGGCGCTGGCTGGCTCGATCACAGCGGCCTGTCGGAAAACGCCCTGTGGTTCGGCGGTGAAGTGCAGCTGCTCGACAGCCCTCTGCATATCGAACGCAGCTCACAGGCGCCACTGGCCCCCTGGCGCCTGGACAGCGAAGATGATCGCGTGGCGCTGCGCTTCACACCTCGCCAACTGCACAAGGCCTGTCCCAAACTCGGCCCCTTCCACGCCAATACCGTACAGCGTTTCGGTCATTACGACGGCGTGCTGCGCGGCCCGAAGGGCGAGCGCGTGCCGGTGGACGGGGCACTGGGATGGCTGGGTGAAACCCACGCCCGCTGGTAGACGCCCTCTCAAGGTTCCAATCAACCTGATAGATAAGTTGTGGAACCAGTCTTCGGCGGCACGACCTAAACTGCCAGCAACCTTGCACTTGCCCCGGAGAACGCAATGAGCCGCACCGAAACCGACAGCATCGGCCCCATCGAAGTCCCTGACGACGCTTACTGGGGCGCGCAGACCCAGCGCTCGCTGATCAACTTCGCCATCGGCCAGGAGCGCATGCCACTGGCCGTGTTGCACGCCCTGGCGCTGATCAAGAAAGCCGCGGCACGGGTCAACAGTCGCAGCGGCGAGCTGCCGGCGGACATCGCCCGCCTGATCGAACAGGCCGCAGACGAAGTGCTCGAAGGCCAGCACGACGCGCAGTTCCCCCTGGTGGTCTGGCAGACCGGCAGCGGCACGCAGAGCAACATGAACGTCAACGAAGTGATCGCCGGGCGCGCCAACGAACTGGCCGGCGGCAGCCGTGGCGGCAAGACCCCGGTGCATCCCAACGATCACGTCAACCGCGCGCAGAGCTCCAACGACTGCTTCCCCACGGCCATGCACATCGCCGCCGTGCAGGACGTGCGCCATTGCCTGCTGCCGGCGCTGGCCGAGTTGCGTGATGGGCTGCAGGAGCAGGCGCAGCGTCATGCCAACCTGGTCAAGACCGGGCGCACGCACATGATGGACGCCACGCCGATCACCTTCGGCCAGGAGCTGTCGGCCTTCGTCGCCCAGCTCGGCCACGCCGAAGCGGCGATTCGCGCCGCCCTGCCCGCAGCCTGCGAACTGGCTCAGGGTGGCACCGCCGTCGGCACCGGCCTCAATGCTCCGGCCGGCTTCGCCGAAGCCATCGCCGCCGAACTGGCCGCGCTGACCGGCCTGCCACTGACCAGCGCGCCGAACAAATTCGCTGCGCTGTCCGGCCACGAGCCCTCGTACACCTGTCCGGTGCCCTGAAAACCCTGGCCGTGGCGCTGATGAAGC
>CAMPIF010000396.1 GCA_946886245.1 Ectopseudomonas composti
GATTCGTATTCGGTCGGCACCAGCCCGCCGAGCTACGACAAGCAGTTCGTCCGCGACTACCTGGAGACGCTGGACTGGGACAAGACCGCACCCGGCCCTCGCGTGCCCGCCGACGTGATCGCGGCGACGCGCGAAAAATACGCCGAGGCGCTGTGGCGCCTGGCCGACCTGCGAATCGACTGACCGCACCGGCACGGATGGCCGACCACACGAGGAACCGCCCATGCGCCGCGTAGACCAGCTGCTCGACCAGTACTCCGACGACCACCAGAACGCCACCAACCAGAGCATCCACCTGCTCTGCGTACCGGCGATAGTGTGGACGGTGACGGCCTTCCTGTGGGTGATCCCGGTGCCGGAATTCCTCGGCAAGCCCGGCAGCTTCGCGGTGCTGGGCATGTTCCTGGCCTGGCTGTGGTACTGGAAGCTCTCGCACAAGCTGGCGCTGGGCCTGCTGGCCTGCTTCTTCGCCAGCATCCTGCTCAACCTGTGGATCTCGACGCAGTTCGGCATGAAGTTCCTGCTGATGCTCGCCATCGGCGTGTTCGTCGTGGCGTGGATCGGGCAGTTCATCGGCCACAAGGTCGAGGGCAAGCGCCCGAGCTTCCTCACCGACCTGGTCTACCTGCTGGTCGGCCCGATGTGGACCCTGCGCAAGCTCTACAACCGGCTGGGCATTGGCTACTGACAGCCATCGCGGCCTCGGCGGCCGCGACCTCGCGCTGGTCTCGCTGGTCTGCCTGGCCTGGGCCGGCAACTTCCTCACGTCCAAGCTGGCGCTGCTGGAATTCCCGCCGCTGCTGTTCACCGCGCTGCGGCTGTGCCTGCTCGCGTTGTTGCTCGCGCCCTTCATCAAGGCGCCTGCGCAGGGTCAGTGGCCGCGGCTGGCCGCGGTGGCGCTATGCAACGGCGTGCTGCACTTCGGCCTGAGCTTCTGGTCGCTGAGCCTGTCGGCCACCCTCGCCTCGCCGGCGATCGTGATGCAGAGCTACGTACCGATGGCCGCCCTGCTCGCCTGGTGGTGGCTCGGCGAGCGCGTGCACTGGCGGACCGGCACCGCCATCGGCCTGAGCTTCCTCGGCGTGCTGGTGCTCGGCTTCGACCCGACCGTGCTCGACAGTCCCGCCGCACTGCTGCTGATGCTGGTCTCGGCCTTCTTCCTCGCCATCGGCACCGTGCTGATGCGCGGCCTACGCGGCATGGATCTGTTCTCGCAACAGGGCTGGACCGCCGTCATCGGCGTGGCCCCGCTGCTGCTGGCCAGCGCATTGATCGAGCCTCACCCCATGCAGGAAATCGCCTCCGCCAGTTGGGTTGCCTGGTTCGGTGTCGTGTACGCGGCCCTCGTTGCCTCGCTGCTGGGCCATGGCATCTATTACCTGCTGATGCAGCGGCATCCGGTGGCGCAGGTCACGCCCTATCTGCTTGCGGCGCCGCTGTTGGCGACGATCCTTGGCATCGTGTTCCTGCAGGATCAGGTCGGGCCGCGGTTGTGGATTGGTGGGGCGATGGTGTTGGGTGGGGTGCTGGCGATTGCGTTGCGGAATTTGGCGAAGGCGCGGCCGGCGCCCATGCCCGAGGAACTGTAGGCAGGCCGGCCAGGCTTCGCGTCGGTGACGCGGCAGCGCCTGAGGTGTTAGACCCCAGCACTCGAAACCAGCGCCCGTGCTTTGTCGACGGTGAACTCGCCCTGGACTTGGGGATCCGTGCATTCGGCTACCGCCTCGGCGACCCAGGGATCGACTATCGAGACGCGGTCTGCGAGCTGGATTACGTCCGCAATGAATGCGAGTAGGACAGCGTCAATCTCACCCCTCAGGAACGCACCGCAGAGGAAAGCCACGTCGGCCCGCGAGATCTCTACATCGCAATCTTCGCCAACCGGAATCGGGATAGATCGGCCTAATTCCTGGAGGTGGTAGCGAATCGCCGATAGCTCTGCGTCCACTTCCGAGATCAGGACGCCCGCCGGGATCTCGGAGTCCAGGAATCGACGAAGCGAGCTCAATCTCATGGGGTCTAACGCGTGCGTCGAGGTGCGCCGTCGGGCGTCACCTTGACTGTATTGGCCGGGGCATCGACCCGCGCCATCGACGCCATGGCTTGCACCGTGGACGTAGCGGCGCCCGAAGTCGTCAGGGTAAAGAGAAGTTCTGTCTTGTCGTCGGGCCTGCCCCAAGCGATCGATACGGTCCTGACCATTCCTGCTTCTGGGCCGGCCTCTTCTCTGGGGCTCGCAATCAACGGATCAGGCGCCTCAGCAAGCAACGATGCGAAGTTCGCATGAACGTCGGCTACGGGGGCTCGCTGGGCGAAGACGGCGCAGACGTGGTCATCTCGCCACGAAACAACGAACCTGCCCTCGGCGCCTTGAACTGACCATGCAGTGCCAGGCTTGCCGCCAAGAAAGAACCTGGCCGACTCGCCTTGGAGCACTCCGGCGCCACGAGTTGCCATTTCAGCTCGCAGCTTCTCCGGAGCATAAAAATACGTCATGCACGTGGAAGCAAAAAGCAAGGTAAAGGGGTCTGGCCGAGGTTGGTCCTGGACCGGTCCGCTGGATGCGAGTGCAAATGCCGCAACTGCCAACAACGAGATACCCATGACTCCCCTATTCGCCTACCGATGATCGGGTGCGCCGCCAGGCGCCACCTTGGATGGGTTGTCAGACATCATGACTGAAACGTCCCCCATTCATATGCCAGAGTGTCAAACAGTAGTGCCACAATGGCCAGGATTGTGAGCGCATTCATCGCTATTAGTAGCCAAAAGGTACGTGGTTGCTTCGCTCGCGTGACCAGATACGGTTTTGCCAGCACGGAACTGAAGTACCCGGTGTACGAGCCGGTTCGCACTGCTGCAACCAAGGCGTGCACGAACAGTGCAAGCAGAAGGCACGCCGGAAGTAGTGGCGCTAGCCTGACCATTTCGTGCCTTGACGACCCATGGCTTGGATATGCGGAGACGTTGCCCGTAGGGCGGCATGTCCCGCCTTGATTGAACGATCAGGTGTCACGCATTACCCGAAAGATGTATACGCCGCCGTCCTCGACCTCGATGCCATCGACGTCTAGCCGCGAAGTTGGGTTTGTAAGCACAGGAATCGTGATCCTGGAGCAGTAGTTCTCGTCATTCTCCAGGAGCGCTATCACAGCTTTCTTCTCGTAGTCGGGGTACGCGATGCAGGTCGCCTTGATCGGCTGCCGGAGGACTGCCTGGGAAAATGAGGTCTGCATTGCATTCAGAACCTCGGACAGCCGCTCGGGACTGTCGGCCAAGCCGACTGCAACCTCGACCCGGCCATCGGCGTGGAGCGTTAGGCCAAGCGCCTGCATGTCGCCCTGCTCGGTCAACATCTTGTCCACGCGCGCAATCAGATGGGCCAGCAACTCCTGGAACTGTGCCTCGGAATCCGACATTTGCATCCTCCAGAGCGCGTGGTGCTTGGGCCCAACGATCGAGTCTAGGTGCGCGGTGGACTGGCGCCCGGTTGCCGCAGCAAACCGGTGGCAGGCCTCCGCGTCCCTTCGAATGGGTGGCTAGGCCTCGCCAAGCTTCTCGAGCTGTCGGCGGAAACGATCGGCCTGAACTGCCGTGAGCCCAGGAGACTTGCCGGACCTCCAAAGCGCCAACAAGTCGCTACTAGACGTAAGCTGATCAAGTGCTGGAATGGCGAATAGTCTGACACGCTTTGACATGTCGCTTGCTGCCTCATCGGCCATCGCCAGGTCGTTCGCCTGCCACCACAGATCGGTTCGCTCCGGACCGAGGTCTCCGAGGCGGCGGTTCCAGTGGGCCCCAACTACCGTCGCCCTAGGCTCCGCGGACAGTGCACGCACCCATACGGCCACGTTTACCGTGAATCGCGACCCATCGGTCGAATTGGCGCTCGAGGCTTGTATCTGAATTAGGTGCGAAACGTCGCCAACATCGCGGGAAAAGGTCGATGAGCGCCCACGAAATCCGTACTCAAGAATTGCTGGAGCTATGCGCTCCCGGATGCGGTCGCGAATCTCTGTCGGATTCATCTATGGGCCCAACGATTGAGGTGCGGGGTGGGCTGTCACCCGGTTTGGCATTGCAAACTGGGTGACAGGCCGGCGCGTCACCTTGAATGAGTAAAAAGGAGACTTCCCGCTCCTGCGGACAACCGCTCGGTCTTTGATGACCCATGATGATCTTTCAATCATCGGTACTCCAGAGGGTTAGGTGCCAACTGCATCATTGACAGCCCTGCGTAGGCAGGTGCCGAAGTGCCCGCGAATATGCTCGGCCTGTTGAATATGACCATTAACAATCGCGAACAGTTGCTCAGGCTCATACCCGGGAGTGCGCATGTAGCCATTCCAAATTCTATGCTGAATTTCGTTCAACCACTTCAAGCCGTCCAGCTTTTGGGCCTCGCTGTACCCCGGGTCACTCCAAATCGCTCGACCTGCAACAGTGAGTTCATTCCAGAGCCTCAGGTAGACCTGCTGTCGCTGGCCTGCGGTAAGCGCAGTAATTCGGCCCACCAAGTCGCTCATTGGTACCTAACGATTGAGTTGAGGTGCGCCGTCAGGCGTCACCTTGAATGAGTAAAAAGGA
>CAMPIF010000397.1 GCA_946886245.1 Ectopseudomonas composti
GCTCGATGGCCATCTGCATCTGAACGAGCGCGTACCGCTGCTGCTCAGCGCCCTGCTGCTCGGCGCGGCCTGGCTGTTGTACATCCTGGGTTGCCGCAAGGTTCGCCCGCATGGGCGCGAAGCCTGGTGGATGCACCTGGCCATGGTCCTTACCCTGCTCTCCGTATTCGGGCCCATCGATGACTGGGCGCAAACCAGCACCAGCCTGCACATGGTCCAGCACATGCTGTTCATGATCGTCATCGCGCCGCTCTGGGCGCTGGCTCGGCCGCTGCCGCAGTGGCGCGCGCAGCTCGGTGGCTGGATGGCGCCGGTGTCCAACGCAATTCTGCGCAGCGGCCGCTATCCCGTGGCGCTGGCCATGCTGCACGGTGCGATGATCTGGGTCTGGCACACCCCCAGCCTGTACCTGCTGGCGCTGGACAACAGCTGGTGGCACGCCATCGAACATGCCTGTTTCCTGTTCAGCGCCTGGCTGTTCTGGTGGTCCTGCCTGCGCGCCAATCCGCGGCAGGTGCCACTCGCGCTGATGGCCATCCTCCTGACGCTGATGCACACCGGCCTGCTCGGCGCCCTGCTTACCTTCGCCAACTCGACTTTCTATGGCGACTCCCGCGACCTGGCCGACCAGCAACTGGCTGGCCTGCTGATGTGGGTGCCTGGCAGCCTGGTCTACCTCGCTGCTGCCGGCTGGATCAGCTGGCGATGGCTGACACGTATTTGGCGTCGTCAGGCGCGAGAAGGTACGGAGAATTCCCTATAGCGCAGTTTTCAGGCGCGCCAACATCTTGTACAACTTCTATCCAGGTTTTCGGTAACGGTCAGCGCTTCGCTCAAACCCTGTTGCAGATTAGGTTCAGCGTATTTTTTCTGTCGGTGCGAAACAGTTGGCTTATTTACGGACGCAAGATGCTGTGCTCAAACAATAAAGTCTCGAGTGCGGCAATCGACTCACGGACATATCCTTATACCCCACTTCGCCACGGCCGCTTTGTATAACTTCGGTAGATGATGTCACTTTGAATTTTCCTTTTACTAATCGTCCCAAGGGTTGGTAGACATTAAATACATGGTTATGTTTGAAGAGTGCAATTAAGGAGAAGCTCATGAAACACGACCTGGAAAGTATCAGATCAGCGTTATCCCTTTACCAAGTTGACATGACACCGAGACCGGATGGCAGTGTTGTGCTTACCGTTGCTCATGAAGAACGTCAACTCGTTCGCGTTCTCGATGGAAGTTGTTCGACGCAAGAAGTCATTCGCCTGATTCATTTCGACATGGCGCTGAGCGAAGATCCCGAGTCGGTCAATGACGCGGTCAAACACTGCTGTACCTCAACATTGCCCACCTACTCGCGCGAGCCGATTTTCCGTACGCGCTCCTCTCGCTTATGGGCCATGAGAAAGCTCGAAAAGAAATGAGGAGATACGCCAGTGGCCAGACGCAACGATTCAACGTTGGCTCGAAACAAGCCGGAAGATCTGCTCGGACGCATCACAAGGCATATGCCATATCGTCACCAGTTCTTGGACGAGTGGCCCTACATGGCCGGCTCTGCATGCCTGGTGGCGTTGCTGATCTGGCAGCCCTTTGAACCGTCCGCACTGGCGGTGATGCTGTCCCAGCCGCAACCCAGAGCCCAGTCGATGCAGCGCTCCTTGCAGGAGATCGACTCGAACTGCTATCAGGTTCACAGCGAAGCCCTGAACCATCCACACTGCGAAGAGTGCAGCAACGACACTGCCGCGGCTGCACGACCTGACGCAGAGTTCGAGCTCAGCCGCTCGATTCTGACCTGCAGCGATACGGACAGGCCTGACAACATGATGATCGAAGTGATCAAGTCCAATCACTCCTTCTAGCTGGCCTTGACGCCCTCGACTGCTACTTGCGGTCCTTCTCCTGGCTTCACTGTTTCGCGCGTCGCGATTATCCGAGCGAATGATCGGCATGGCTGTCGACATGCACATGGCTTATTGAAAGGAGGTGGGTCATGCCGGCCCAGTCATTTACGGTTCCATTGCAATGGCGGCCCTCCTCGTTCTGCTACAGCCGTGAGCGACGGTCCATGTATTTCGTAACGACAAGCCTGTCGCCAGTAGACCGTGCGGACTCTACTTGTCTGGATATTCCCGGTGAGTGGCCGGAACAATTGCCGGTCCACGCGACTATGGGATTAGGATGATGGGCCAACTTTTTTCGCGCACAGCCAGTGGTCGCAATGATCTTTTTAATGGCCACAGGAGGTTATCCGGCGCGATAGCGCCCATATAGCGATACTACTATTTATTGACGATCAGGATTATTTTCTACAGCACTTATACAGCGAGGCATAGACATGTCAGAAGCGTATAACTATCTCGATCACATTACTGCTTACAGCAGCTGTGCCAATGCTTGCGAACACTGTGCCTCGGCCTGCCTGAGCGAGGGCAATGCTGGGCATTATCGCTGCATCGCGCTATGCCGTGATTGCGCCGACCTGTGCCGCCTGACGGCAACGCTGATGCTGCGCAACAGCCCCTATGTCGCAGTGGCCAGCCAGCTGTGCCGGATCGCCTGCCTGGCCTGCGCCGAGGAATGCGTGCAGCACGCCAGCGCGCACTGTCAGGAGTGCGCACGCACCTGCCAGGTGTGTGCAGAAGAACCGCGGCTGGAGCCAGCATGAAATCGGACAAAACCGCGAGCACGCCAGTGGCGCGCTCCAGCGAGGCGCTGCTGGACGATCCCGGCAACGAGGACCCTGGCTCGCAGCTCGACGCGCCAGTGCCGCTGCGTCCATCGCCCCAGACGCAGCGCAAGAAGAAACCCCGGCCAAGCGCCGAAAAACCGCGCTAGGCCGGGCGTCGGCTCAGGCAGCAATGCTTCTGGCGCGCATTTCCCGGGCCCAGATACGATGCTGTTTCAGTGCCGTTTCGAAGCGCATGTACAGGGGATCGAAGCTGTCGCCGCAAAGCATGCCATCGTCTTCCTCCAGCCCCAGCAGCGCAGCGAGCTGAGCGGCATCACCGCTGAGCGCCACGGGTTTGAGGTGCTTGTAGGCCTCCAGCAGGTAATGCTTGGCCACGCCATCGTCCTGCAGGGTCTTGAGCACGTACTCGCCACCCGGCACGAAGACCGCATCTACCGTAATCGACGGCTCCGAAGCGAAGCTGCCATCGGGCTGCATGGGCTGGCCGTCGGAGTCCTTCAACGCCGCTGCCGAAGGCGCCAGGAGCTTGGCCACGGCACCGGCTGCTTCGAGCATCTTCTTCAGACTGCCGACCTCGTCGGCCTTGCAGCCGGGCGTCAGCAGGACCGCAACGCGCCGTCCGCGAATATCGCCAGGCAGCAGATTCATCTGGCTCAGCGCCGGAGAATCCTGGAGCTTGCCCTCCATCGGCGAGGTCGAGGTGCTGTCCAGGTCGATCCCCAGGTTCTCTGCCACACGCAAGGCCAGCAGCGGGTCGATGCGTGCCAGGATTTCCTTGACCTGGCGCTCGCGGATGAACAGACGCTCGACCTTCGACAGCTCGAAGCTGTAGGCATCGACGATATGCTGCTGCTCGGCCTCGCTCATGCTATGCCAGAACAGCGTGGCCTGGGAGAAGTGATCGGCGAAGCTGGCTGAGCGAACCCGCACCTTGTGCCCCTGCAGCGGTTCGGGATAGGAGCTGTAGCCTCCCCCGCTGGGTGCTGGTGGTGTCTCGCGCGGCCAGTTGCCGTCGATCGAGTTGGGTTCGTAAGAGGCGCGACCGCGATTGATCTGCTGGCGATGCGGCGCGTCACGCTGGTTGTTGTGGAACGGACAAAGCGGCCGATTGATCGGGATTTCGTTGAAATTGGGACCGCCCAGGCGCAGCAACTGGGTGTCGGTGTAGGAAAACAGACGCCCCTGCAGCAGTGGGTCATTGCTGAAATCGATGCCAGGCACCACATGCCCGACATGGAAGGCCGCCTGCTCGGTCTCGGCGAAGAAGTTGTCCGGGTTGCGATTGAGCACCATGCGTCCGACCACGCGCACCGGCACCAGCTCTTCGGGTACCAGCTTGGTCGGGTCGAGCAGGTCGAAACCAAAGCCCAGCGCGTCCTCCTCGTCCATCACCTGCAGGCCCAGTTCCCATTGCGGATAGAGGCCGCGCTCGATGTCCTCCCACAGGCCGCGTCGGTGAAAGTCCGGGTCCTTGCCGGCGAGTTTCTGCGCCTCGTCCCAGACCAGCGAGCAAACCCCGGCCTTGGGTCGCCAGTGAAACTTCACCAGCTTGCTCCGGCCTTCGCCGTTGACCAGGCGAAAACTGTGTACGCCAAAGCCCTGCATCGAGCGATAGGCGATGGGAATGGCGCGGTCGGACATGGTCCACAGCACCATATGGGCCGATTCCGGGGTCAGCGAGACGAAGTCCCAGAAGGTATCGTGAGCCGACGCGCCCGTGGGAATCTCGTTATGCGGCTCGGGTTTGACCGCATGGACGAAGTCGGGGAACTTGATTGCATCCTGAATGAAGAACACCGGCATGTTGTTGCCGACCAGGTCGAAGTTGCCCTCCTCGGTATAAAACTTCACCGCGAAACCACGCACGTCGCGCACGGTATCGGCCG
>CAMPIF010000398.1 GCA_946886245.1 Ectopseudomonas composti
GAGGGACAGGGCAATGAACAGTCGCGACATGACATCAATCTCGGTGTGGATAAGGAACACAAACCGAATGCCAGGTACGACTCATTGACCGTGAACCGGTCAGGCGGGGATGTTGGCCAAGGGGAAAACCAAGGCAGCAACAGACAACCTCTCCTTGGTGCTTATGAGTCTTCCCTGACATTAACTGTGCGCATGATACCTGCGTTTGCCACAGCGCAAGTAACCAGGGGGGGAATCTCTCGACGCTGTCTCAGTTTCCTGAGCGCACTCATGCGCGCCTCAGTGTTTTTCGTGAACCCGACTCAGCGCGCTACGCCAAGCAGGCTGCGCGCATAGTCATGCAGCGGCGGGCCGATCAGGTCCTGCGGCTGCGCGTCGTAGAACGTCAGGAATCCGCCACGGCTGCGAATCCGCGCAGTGTCCACCAGAAAGTGGGTATTGGTTTCGATCAGCATCAGCTGGATCGATGCCCGGTCAGTGCCGAGACGATCCAGCGCTTGCTGATCCTCCCACTCTTCCTCGGTACCGATACGGTCGTCGCTGTAGGCGAAGCGGGCGTACAGCAGATAGTGCGCGCCAGCGCCGCGCGCCTCGGCCATGGCTTCATCCAGGCCTGCCGGCTGACGTGCGCGGCGCACCAGCGGGAAGTATTCGACGAAGCCCTTGAAGGCCTCTTCGGCCACCACGTTGGGGCGCGGGTAACCGTGGCCCGGCGGCACGAAGTGGCCCTGGGCGATGTAGATGAAGGAGTCCTGCTGCAGACGCCGCGAGGCCATGCGCTCGGTGCGGCCGTGGTCGAGAAACCCGGCATCGCGCAGGTGATACTCGGTGCCGCTGGCCAGATCGCTGACCTTCATGCAGCCGGTCAGGCCCAGCAGCGTCACCAGTAGAAGCAGGTTACGCATGAATCCATCCTCCTCGTGCCGGTGACGGAAAACCGGCGGATAGCGCATAGATGCAGGTTCTGCGCCAGCATTATTCAAGCCCATCTTGCCGCACCTAAAGCGCAGGCCTGAAAGCCTCCCCTGCGAACGGCTGGTCAGTCCTGCCGAGCGGTATCGTGGTGTCTGGGCAAGGCGATGGAAATCAGCGCGGCGGCCAGCACGAACGCGCTGGACACCCACAGGCAGGCCTCCAGCCCATGGGCCTGGAAGACCCAGCCCGAGAGCAGCGTGCCGATCAGCCGTCCCAGTGCGTTGGACATGTAGTAGAAGCCCACGTCCAGCGATACGCCGTCTTCCTTGGCGTAACTGACGATCAGGTAGCTGTGCAACGAGGAATTCACCGCGAACAGCACGCCGAACAGCATCAGTCCGCCCAGCAAGACCCCCTGCGCCGACCAGCCAGTACCCAGCCCCAAGGCGATCAGCGCCGGCAGACCGGCCAGCAGCACGGCCCAGACGAAGGCGGCACGGCCGTCCGGCACATGGCCACTTTGCTTGCCGGTAATGCGTGGGGCCAAGGACTGCACGATGCCGTAGCCGATCACCCAACTGGCGAGAAAACCGCCGACCAGCCAGAAGTCCCAGCCGAACACCGTGCTCAGGTACACCGGCAGCGCCACCACGAACCAGACGTCACGCGCACCGAACAGGAACAGCCGGGCAGCCGAAAGAATGTTGATCGCCCGGCTCTTGGAGAGCATGTCGCGAAACTTCGGCTTGGCCTTGGCCTTGCCCAGATCCTTCTTCAGCAGCACCAGGCTGGCCAGCCAGATCAGCGCCAGCACGGCGGCCATGACCAGCACCGCGCCGCTGAAGCCGAGCACGGCGAGCAGCGCACCACCGAGAAAAAAGCCGACGCCCTTGAGTGCATTCTTCGAGCCGGTGAGGATCGCCACCCACTTGTACAGCGTGCCCTGCTGATTGTCCGGCACCAGGAGCTTGATCGAGCTCTTGGCGCTCATCTTGTTCAGATCCTTGGCGATGCCGGACAGCGCCTGCGCACCCATGACCCAGGGCACGCTCAGCCAGGCGGCCGGCACGGTGAGCATCAACAGCGCCAGCACCTGCAGGCCGAGGCCGATGTTCATGGTGCGGTTGAGGCCCAGGCGCGCGCCCAGGTAGCCGCCCACCAGGTTGGTGACTACACCGAAGATCTCGTAGAACAGAAACAGCGCGGCGATCTGCAGCGGCGTGTAGCCCAGGCTGTGAAAATGCAGTACCACCAGCATGCGCAACGCGCCGTCGGTGAGGGTAAAGGCCCAGTAGTTGCCGGTGACCAGCAGGTACTGGCGCACTTCGGGGGCCAGGCGGGATAAGGCATGCATAACAAATCCTGTGTAACCCGTGAGAGGGGCTTTAGCCGCGACAGCAGACTGTAGGGTGGATGACGCCTTTTTCATCCACCTTGGTTATCTGGTGGATGGATAAAGCGTCATCCACCCTACGGATCAATCGGCTGCCCCGACCAGCCTGGCCAGCTCCACCGCGCGGTTGGCATAGCCCCACTCGTTGTCGTACCAGGCGTAGATTTTCACCTGAGTGCCGGCCACCACCAGGGTCGACAGCGCATCGACGATGGATGAGCGCGGATCGGTGCGGTAGTCGATGGACACCAGCGGGCGCTCCTCGTAACCCAGGATGTTCTTCAGCGGGCCATCAGCCGCCGCCTTGAGCAGCGCGTTGACCTCCTCGGCCGTGGTGGCGCGCTCGACCTCGAACACGCAATCGGTCAGCGAGGCGTTGGCCAGCGGTACGCGCACGGCATGGCCATTCAACTTGCCACGCAGCTCGGGGAAGATCTCGGCAATCGCCGTGGCAGAACCGGTGGTGGTCGGGATCAGGCTCATACCCGAGGCACGCGCGCGACGCAGATCCTTGTGCGGCGTATCGAGGATGCTCTGCGTATTGGTCAGGTCGTGAATGGTGGTGATCGAGCCGTGACGAATGCCCAGCGCCTCGTGGATCACCTTGACCACTGGCGCCAGGCAGTTGGTGGTGCAGGAAGCGGCGGTGACGATGCGGTGCTGCTCAGGGTCGAACAAATGCTGGTTGACGCCCATCACCACGTTCAGCGCGCCCTGCTCCTTGACCGGCGCGCAGACCACCACGCGCCCCACGCCCTGCTGCAGATACCCCTGCAGCACGGCGACCGTCTTCATCTTGCCGCTGGCCTCGAGCACCAGATCGCAGCCACTCCAGTCGGTATCGGCGATGGCCTTGTTGGCAGTCACCCTGATGCGCTTGCCGTCGATCACCACACTCTCGCCCTCGCTGCTCGCCTCATGCTGCCAGCGGCCATGCACCGAGTCGAAGTTGAGCAGGTGCGCGTGGGTGGCGGCGTCACCTGCCGGGTCGTTGATCTGCACGAACTCCAGTTCGGGCCAGCCCCAGGCGGCGCGCAGAGCCAGACGGCCGATACGGCCAAAACCGTTGATGCCTACTTTGATGGTCATGTCGATGCCTCTGTCAGTGGGTCGCGTCGAACTGATTGATCCAGTTGACGTGCGCAGGATGCTGGATGGCCTTGGGCCGCAGTGCCTGTACCAGAGCGATGGCCTCATCGCGCGCGACGCCGGCTTCGATGAGGATGCGCGCGGCAATCAGCCCGGTACGCCCGGAGCCGCCCTTGCAGTGAATGGCCAGCGAGCGGCCGCCACGCAGGTGCTCGATGAGCGCCTGGCGGGAGGCCCTCCAGCCTTCGCCGAAGGCTTCCAGCGGCACCTGTTCGTCGGCCACCGGCAGGTGATACCAGGCCAGATCCAGTGAATGGCACTGCTGGGCGATCTGCTCGGCGCCGTTGGCGGCAAGCTCGCTGTGGGGCATCAGCGTGATCACGCCCACTGCACCGGCCTGCTGCAGAGCCAGCAGCGCCTGTTCGAGCGTGGTTTCCCGGGTGCCCGGGCAAGGCGTGAAGATCAGCGCACCGGCCAGGCCGGGCACCTTCAGTACGTCGTAGGGATGCGTCATGACGGGCAGTTCCTTCGCTCAGATGGCGCGCTGATTGACGCGCTTGGAGAGTTCTTCGGCCGACTCCTTGCGCTCGGAGTAGCGATCGACCAGGTAGTCGGCGCGATCGCGCAGCAACAGAGTGAACTTGACCAGCTCCTCCATCACGTCCACCAGGCGGTCGTAGAACGAGGACGGTGTCATCCGGCCTTCAGCGTCGAACTCCATGAAGGCCTTGGGCACCGAGGACTGGTTGGGGATGGTGAACATGCGCATCCAGCGCCCCAGCACACGCAGTTGATTGACCACGTTGAACGACTGCGAGCCGCCGCAGACCTGCATGACCGCCAGGGTCTTGCCCTGGGTCGGGCGGACCGCGCCCATGGCCAGCGGCACCCAGTCGATCTGCGCCTTGAACACGGCACTCATCGCGCCGTGGCGCTCGGGGGAGCACCACACCTGGCCTTCCGACCACTGCATCAGCTCACGCAGCGCCTGCACCTTCGGATGACTGTCCGGCGCATCGTCCGGCAGCGGCAGGCCGCGCGGGTCGAAGATGCGCGTCTCGGCGCCGAAGTGCTGCAGCAGGCGCGCGGCTTCCTCGGTCAGCAGACGGCTGTAGGACTTTTCGCGGGTGGAGCCGTACAACAGCAGGATGCGCGGCGCGTGGGTCGAGGCCGACTC
>CAMPIF010000399.1 GCA_946886245.1 Ectopseudomonas composti
CTTCTGCCTCAGGCGCACGACCAGTTGTTCGAGAGCTGGGTGTGGAGCAGCGTGCGACCGCTGCAGCCAACGGCCCTACGCGCCTGGTTGGCGCGCCTGCCTGCAGATCTGCTGCGTCTCAAGGGCCTGGTTCATCTGGACGGAAGTGAACAGCCCTATTGGTTGCAGCATGTGGGCAAGCGCAGCCAGTTCATCCCGGCCGCCAATCAACCCAGCGAATATGCCGCGCAACTGGTTTTCATCGCTCGCCGCGGTAGTGATCTGCGGCAAAGGCTGGAAGCCGGGATCAAGGGTACGCAGGCGCCCTGATCCCGGGGCTGAATGCGAGGGGCAACGACGATGTGAGGGGGGCGCGATCAGCTTCGCGATTCAGGGCTTTCAACCCGGTGCCGCCAGGGGAGCTCCCCGAGCGGCCCAAGCCATGATTGTGCGTGCACGCCCTCAACAGCGAGCGTGCCGGTGAAAGGACTGCGGACGGCGACTGCAACCCGGCGCCGGGCCCTCTGCGATGATTCAACTGGCAGGCGCCCGCAGTTCGCCGTCACGGCACCAATGGCAATTCGCGTTTGTGGCGCGTGTTGTCGTAGGTGCGAACGATGGTGGCGTAGGCTTCGTCGCTGACTTTCTCGCCATGCAGGAAGGCGTCGATTTCGGCGTAGGTGACGCCATGCGCCTCCTCGTCCGGTTTGCCTGGGCGCAGTTCTTCCAGGTCGGCAGTCGGCGTTTTCATCACCAGGTGCTGCGGTGCGCCCAGGTGCGCTGCGATGGCGCGTACCTGTTTCTTCACCAGCCCGGACAGCGGAGCGAGGTCGCAGGCGCCGTCACCGAACTTGGTGAAGAAGCCCATTACCGCCTCGGCGGCATGATCGGTGCCGATCACCAGGCCGTTGTTGGCGTTGGCGATGGCGAACTGGGCAACCATGCGGATGCGCGCCTTGATATTGCCGACGACGAAATCGCGGCGGGCGTCGCTGAGTTTCTGCAAATGGCTGACCTGCTCACCGAGGCCGGAGACGCTGCCGGCGATGTTCACCGTGTCTTGTTCATCGGCGCAAATGAATTTCAGCGAATCCTGGGCGTCACGTTCGTCGTGCTGAGCGTTGTGCGGCAGGCGCACGGCGATGAAGCGGTAAGCAGTATCGCCAGTTTCGGCGCGCAGCTCCTCGACCGAAAGCTGGGCCAGGCGCCCGGCAGTCAGCGAGTCGACACCGCCGCTGATACCCAGAACAAGTACTTTGAGGCCGGAATTCTTCAGGGTGTTCTTGATGAAGGTCTTGCGCCGCTCGATCTCCGCGCTCAGCGCGGCGACGTCGGCGAACGGCGGCACCACATCGAGGGCGGCGGCGATTTCGGCTTGGCGGTTGCTCATGTCTGGCTCCTCACTGGGTAACGCGAAAGACGTGTTTCAGGTAATGGACGAAGTTCTCGTCGCGGCATTGAGTCTTGCCGGGGGTATCGGAGATTTTCGCCACGGGCTGACCGTTGCAGGCGATCATCTTGATCACGATGTTCATGGGCGTGACGCCGGGGATGTCGCAGGTCAGGTTGGTGCCGATACCGAAGCTTACGTGGATTCGCCCGGAAAGTGCACGGTAGAGCTGTAGCGACTTGGGCAGGTCGAGCCCGTCGGAGAACACCAGGGTCTTGCTCCTGGGGTCGATACCGAGTTTCTCGTAGTGGGCGATGGCTTTTTCTGCCCACACCAGAGGGTCGCCGGAGTCATGGCGCAGGCCGTCGAAGAGCTTGGCGAAGTACAGGTCAAAATCGGCGAGGAAGGCATCCATGGTGATGCAGTCGGTCAGGGCGATGCCGAGCAGGCCGCGGTATTCGCGGACCCAGCAGTCGAGGGCGGCGATCTGGCTGTCGATCAGCCGTGGGCCGAGCTGCTGGTGTGCCATCAGCCACTCGTGGGCCATGGTGCCAATGGGCTTGAGGTCGAACTCGCGCGCCAGGTGCACATTGCTGGTGCCGACGAAGCGACCGGGGAAATCGCGCTTGAGGATATGCACCGCCTGCTCCTGCACGCGGTAGGAGAAGCGCCTGCGGGTACCGAAATCAGCCAGCTGAAAGCCGGCCAGCTCGCTCGGCGAGGCTTCGGCCTTGAGCCAGTCGAGTTTCTCGTACAGGCGCTCGGCGGCCTGCTCCAGCAGCACTTCGCGGTAGCGATAGCGGTTGCGCACCTCGCTGACGATGGCCAGCAGCGGTACCTCGAAGAGGATGATATGCAGCCAGGGGCCACGCAGCCGGATGTTCAGCTGGCCGTCTTCGATGCTGGTGTGCACGTAGCGCAGGTTGAAGCGGAACAAACTCAGAAAGCGGATGAAGTCGGGCTTGATGAAGGGAATGCTTTCGAGAAAAGCGAGCTGATCAATGCTCAGGCTCAGCTCGCTCAAGCGTTCGATCTGGTAGCGGATCTCGGCCAGGTAGGGCGTCAGGTCCTCGCTGCTGCGGCAGCGGAACTCCCACTCCACCTCGGCGTTGGGGTAGTTGTGCAGCACCGCCTGCATCATGGTGAGCTTGTAGAAGTCGGTGTCCAGCAGGTTCTGCACGGTGCGCTCGGCGAAGATGCTCTCGCTCATCGCAGATTCTCCTTGGCTAGGGCGCCATCCAGCTGTTCCAGGCTGGCGGCCAGGGTAATGCCCTGTTCGCGCATGGCGATGCAGGCGGTTTCGGCTGTTTCGCTGGCAATTGCGCGGCAGGCCGGTAGATGCACGATCACCTCGAAGCCGGCGCGGCGCAGCTGCAGGGCGGTGGTCTTGACGCAATAGTCCAGGGCCAGGCCGCCTACCAGTACAAGGTCGACGTCATTTTGCCGGAGAAATTCGATCACGCCCGTGCTGCGCTTCTCGGCCAGGTCGTGATAGCAGGCGCCGTAAGGGTGCAGGTCCGGCTCGACGCCTTTCCACACGAAGTAGTCGTAGTCCAGCGGCGCTGGCAGGCCATCGAGCAAGTCGAAGCCGGGCGTGCCGGGCACGCAGTGGCTGACCCAGGTCAGGTCGGCATTGGCCAACGGCAGGGGCTGCAGCATCTGCGCATGTTCTGCCACCACCCAGGTGGCTTGCGGGCTGTGGGCATCCTTGCTGCCGATGCGCAGCTGGGCGCGAGCGGCCAATTGATTCAGTGCCGGGACGATGGCGTCGCCCTCGGGCACTGGCAGCTCGTTGGGGCACAGCGGGGTGAAGCCTTTCTGGGCATCGACATCGAAGCTGGCGATCTTCATGGCGCCCTCCGTCTCGTGGGTGAGTGACTACATATTTCATCTGATGAAATATGTAGTCAAGTGTTTTCACCAAATCCTGCGTGAAAAAATATGAGTTATTGGTCAAGATGGAATAAGTATATGAAGGAGCAAGGGACAGGATGAGTGCAGTGGAGGTTCTCGCCGGGGTGGATATCGTTGCCCTGCGCCTGAGCGAGGAGGGGGCGTTGCAGGTGCTGCTGCTGCGTCGCCAGCGCGAACCCTACGCAGGGCAATGGGCGCTACCGGGCGTGCTGGTCAATGGTCGTTGCGTCGATGCCAGCCTGGACGCCGCCGCTGCCCGTGCGCTGGCGGACAAGGCGCGCCTGCAACCGCAGTATCTGGAGCAGGTAGCGACGGTGGGCAATGGCGTGCGTGATCCGCGCGGCTGGTCGTTGAGCACCTGCTATCTGGCGCTGCTGGCGCCTGATGCCGTACCGCAGGATGAAGGTTTGCGCTTCGCCGATCTGGCGCTCGTGACTGCAGGACAGCAGGCGTTGCCATTCGACCACACGCAACTGGTGCGCCTGGCGGCCGAGCGATTGCGCGGCAAGTCGGTCTACAGCTCCCTGCCGCTGTACCTGCTGGCGCCACGATTCACCGTGACCGAGGCGCTGACGGCGTTCCAGGCTTGTCTGGGCGAGCCGGTGCAGCACACCACCTTGCGCGGGAGGCTGGAGCGGATGAAGGCGCAGGACTGGATCCGTGATACCGGCGAGAAGAACTATCCGAAGATGGGGCGCCCGCAGAGTCTGCTGGAGCATCGCCCGCAAGAGGCTGAGGCCTTTATCTTCGACCGCAGCCTGCTGGCTTAGCAGGCGCTCTCTGAATCGCAGGCAAAAAAATAGGCGCCAGAGGCGCCAGGGGAGCATTTCAATCGATGCATAGTCTCTGAGCCTGCTTCGTTCGGGAAGTTCCGTACGGTGATGGAAAAAAGCCATCTTTTTCCTGCAGGCAAAAGAAAAGGCGCCAGGGGCGCCTTAAAACGATGATCTATGGAGTAAGTCGACTATTCAGAGTCAGGCGCTGAGGGAAAGGTTCAGCGCTGCCCGACGAACGGTCATTACTTGCCCGGCATCAACAACAGGCGCTGGTTGCCGTAGACCTTGTCCAGGTTCTGCGCTTTGAACGGGAAGCTCATGTAGTCGCCCTTGAGCCATGATTCGATGCCGTCGGCATAGTGTGGACTGGCCGGGTTGCCGGACTGGCCCGAGCTGTTGACGCCGACCAGCCCCGCGAGCGCTTGCCGCATGCCCTCCGACAGGGCCTCGTAGGCGGCGTACTGGCGAAGAGCGTGTCGCCGCCGTAGGGCGGAAGCTCGAGCGCATACAGCA
>CAMPIF010000400.1 GCA_946886245.1 Ectopseudomonas composti
AACTGGTGGTGGAGTCGGCCAGCGGTGGCCGCTCACGTTTTCAGAACGCCGCACAGACCCGCCGCCGGGGCGTCGAGCTGGCACTGCAAAGCCGCTTGAGCGACACCTTGCGTGCCAACCTCGCCTACACCGAGATCGACGCCGCTTACAGCAAGGATTTCACCAGCAACGGCCGCCTGATCGATTCGGGCAATCACCTGCCCGGCATTCCCGCGCGCACGCTGCATGGCGAGCTGACCTGGCAACCGGTCGAGGGTTTCAGCACCGCCGTCGAAGGCCTGTATCGCAGCAAGCTCTACGTCGAAGACAGCAACACCGCCAAGGCCGCGCCCAGCCATGCAGTGTTCAACTGGCAAGCACGTTTCGAGCAGAAGGTCGGCGCGCTGACCTTCAACCAGGTGCTGCGTATCGACAATTTGTTTGACCGCGAATACATCGGCTCGGTGATCGTCGGTGACGGCAACGGCCGCTACTACGAACCTGGCCCGGAGCGCGCCTGGTATGTCGGCGCGGGCGTGCAGTATCAGTTCGATTGAGGCTCGCGGCGCATATGCGCATCCGATGCCCGGCCTGAAGCCCCCTGCCCCGCTTGTGGGATAAGGCGTCAGAGGATACGTATCGCCAGATACGCACGCGTTCAAAAACAAAAAAGGCCACCCGAGGGTGGCCTTTTTTTGAGCAGTCAGCGAAGGCTTAGGCCTTCTTGACTTCCCAACCAGTCAGCTCGGCCAGGGCCTTGCCGATGTCAGCCAGGGAACGCACGGTTTTCACGCCAGCGTCCTGCAGTGCAGCGAACTTCTCGTCTGCAGTGCCCTTGCCGCCGGAGATGATGGCGCCAGCATGGCCCATGCGCTTGCCGGGAGGAGCGGTCACACCAGCGATGTAGGAAACTACAGGCTTGGTGACGTTGGCCTTGATGTAGGCAGCCGCTTCTTCTTCAGCCGAACCGCCGATCTCACCGATCATGACGATCGCTTCGGTCTTCGGATCTTCCTGGAACAGCTTCAGGATATCGATGAAGTTGGAGCCCGGGATGGGGTCACCGCCGATGCCCACGCAGGTGGACTGGCCGAAACCGGCGTCGGTGGTCTGCTTGACGGCTTCATAGGTCAGGGTGCCGGAACGCGACACGATGCCTACCTTGCCTGGCAGGTGGATGTGACCCGGCATGATGCCGATCTTGCACTCGCCGGGAGTGATCACGCCCGGGCAGTTCGGGCCGATCAGGGTAATGCCCAGCTCGTCGCAGATGACCTTGGCATCCAGCATGTCCAGGGTAGGAATGCCTTCGGTGATGCAGACGATCAGCTTGATGCCGCCGAATGCCGCTTCCAGGATCGAGTCCTTGCAGAACGGAGCCGGAACGTAGATGACCGAAGCGTCAGCGCCGGTGGCCTCGACAGCTTCTTTGACAGTGTTGAACACTGGCAGGCCCAGGTGGGTAGTGCCGCCTTTGCCCGGAGTCACGCCGCCAACCATCTTGGTGCCGTAGGCGATGGCTTGTTCGGAGTGGAAAGTACCCTGCGAGCCGGTGAAGCCCTGGCAGATGACTTTGGTGTCTTTATTGATCAGGACGCTCATTACTTGCCCTCCGCAGCTTTGACGACTTGCTGAGCAGCGTCGGTCAGGCTGGTTGCCGCGATGATGTTCAGGCCGCTTTCAGCCAGGACCTTGGCGCCCAGCTCAGCGTTGTTACCTTCCAGGCGGACGACCACCGGGATTTTCACGCCGACTTCTTTCACGGCGCCGATGATGCCTTCGGCAATCATGTCGCAACGAACGATGCCGCCGAAGATGTTCACCAGAACGGCAGCGACGTTGCTGTCGGACAGGATGATCTTGAAGGCTTCGGTCACGCGCTCTTTGGTTGCGCCGCCACCTACGTCGAGGAAGTTGGCTGGCTTGCCGCCGTGCAGGTTGACGATGTCCATGGTACCCATGGCCAGGCCGGCACCGTTGACCATGCAGCCGATGTTGCCTTCCAGGGCCACGTAGTTCAGCTCGAAGCTGGCAGCGTGGGCTTCACGAGGATCGTCTTGCGACGGGTCGTGGAAGGTCTTCAGCTTCGGCTGACGGTACATGGCGTTAGCGTCGATGTTGATCTTCGCGTCCAGGCAGTGCAGGTCGCCGTCGGCCTTGATGACCAGCGGGTTGACTTCCAGCAGCGCCAGATCGTGATCCTTGAACAGCTTGGCCAGACCTACGAAGATCTTGGCGAACTGAGCGACTTGCTTGCCTTCCAGACCCAGCTGGAAAGCCAGCTCGCGACCCTGGAACGGCTGAGCGCCAACCAGCGGATCAACGGTGGCCTTGAGGATTTTCTCAGGGGTATCGTGGGCCACTTTCTCGATGTCCACGCCACCTTCGGTGGAAGCCATGAACACGATGCGACGGCTGGAGCGGTCCACTACAGCGCCCAGGTACAGTTCCTTGGCGATGTCGGTGCAGGATTCGACCAGGATTTTGCTGACCGGCTGACCATTGGCGTCAGTCTGGTAAGTCACCAGACGCTTGCCCAGCCAGTTGGCGGCGAAGGCCTTGGCGTCTTCTTTGCTCTTGACCAGCTTTACGCCACCGGCTTTACCGCGGCCACCAGCGTGGACCTGAGCCTTGACGACCCACTCGCTGCCGCCGATTTTTTCGCAGGCTTCTGCGGCTTCTTCCGGGGTGTCTACCGCGAAGCCCTTGGATACGGGCAGGCCGTATTCAGCGAACAGCTGCTTACCCTGATACTCGTGAAGATTCATGCTTGTCTACCGTCTTCGTTTAGGTATTGCGCATTCGGCGCTGTACTTGTGATACCGCGCCACCTGTGACTGCCGAAG
Source organism: Ectopseudomonas composti (assembly GCA_946886245.1). Next base: position 2,826 of record CAMPIF010000400.1, read on the forward strand.
CAGTCCGCCGGGCTTTGTCGCTGCGAGTCGAACTCGACGCGGGCCACCCGACGTGGTTCTGCTTGCAAACACCACCGTAGCGATGAGGCGATTACACGACGCCCCGCCTGCCACGGCGGCTTACAACAACTACTGCAGTGACCGGTCACTGCCGGCCACTTCGCTTAACGCTTCTTGCGGTTGGCGATGTGAATCGCGCCACCGTTGACCGCCAGGGCCGCTTCGTGCAGCGCCTCGGACAGGGTCGGGTGGGAGAAGACCATCATGCCCAGGTCTTCGGCACTGGTGCCGAATTCCATGCCGATCGCGCCTTGCTGTACCAGCTCGGCAGCGCTTGGGCCGATCACGTGAACGCCCAGTACGCGGTCGGTGGTGGCGTCAGCGATGACCTTGACGAAGCCGCCGGTGTCGTTGGCCGCCATGGCGCGACCGCTGGCAGCGAACGGGAAGGTGCCGACGTTGACGGCCACACCTTCGGCCTTCAGCTGCTGCTCGGTCTTGCCGACCCATGCAATTTCCGGATGGGTGTAGATCACGGACGGGATCAGGTCATAGTTCATCTGCGCCTTGTGACCCGCGATACGCTCGGCCACCATCACGCCCTCTTCCGAAGCCTTGTGCGCGAGCATGGCGCCACGCACCACGTCACCGATGGCGTATACGCCCGGAACGCTGGTTTCGCACTGGTCGTTGACGAAGATGAAGCCGCGCTCGTCCAGGTCAACACCGCTGTCGGAAGCCAGCAGATCGGTGGTCACCGGGCGACGACCCACAGCCACGATCAGCTTGTCGAAGGTCATCTTCTGCTCGCCATTGGCGTCAGTGAAGCTGACGATGACCTGCTTCTTCTTGACTTCCGAACCGGTTACGCGAGCGCCCAGGCGGATGTCCAGGCCCTGCTTGGTCAGGGTCTTCTGGGCTTCCTTGGCAATCTGCTCGTCGGCAGCAGCGAGGAACTTGTCCATGGCTTCCAGGACGGTGACTTCGGCACCCAGGCGAGCCCATACCGAGCCCAGCTCCAGACCGATCACGCCCGCACCGATGACGCCCAGCTTCTTCGGTACGCTCGAAAATTCCAGGGCACCGGTGGAGTCGACGATGACGTCCTGATCGACCGGGGCCGGCGGGATCTCGACCGGCTTGGAGCCGGAGGCGATGATCACGTGAGCCGCTTCGACCACCTGGGTCTTGCCGTCGGTGCCGGTGACTTCGACCTGCTTGCCGGCCAGCAGCTTGCCGTGGCCTTCGAGCAGGGTCACGCCATTGGCCTTGAACAGGCCGGCAACACCGCCGGTGAGGTTCTTGATGATGGTGTTCTTGCGCGCCACCATGGCCGGGACGTCGATGGTCACGCCCTTGGCCTCGATACCGTGAACGGCGAAGCCGTCTTTCGCTTCGTGGTACTTCCAGGAGCTGTCCAGCAGCGCCTTGGAAGGAATGCAACCGACGTTCAGGCAGGTGCCGCCGAGCGCGACCTTGCCGTCGCTGCCCTGGTACTTCTCGATGCAGGCAGTCTTCAGGCCGAGTTGCGCTGCTTTGATGGCGGCTACATAGCCACCAGGGCCGGCACCGATGACTACCACGTCGAATTTCTGGGTCATAACGTATTCCTTCTCGAATAAACCGGACGGCCCTGATAACAGGGCCGCCGTGGAGGAGACTGGCTTTTAGATTTCCAGCAGCAGACGAGCCGGATCTTCAAGCAAGTTCTTGATGGTCACCAGGAAGG
>CAMPIF010000401.1 GCA_946886245.1 Ectopseudomonas composti
GCCCCTGCTCGATCCAACCGGCGACCTTGTCCAGCCAGGGCTGCATGAAGGGGTCGTTGGCCAGTAACTCGGGATGACCGATGAAGCGCAACTGCGGGCCCTGACTGAACGCAGTGGGCCGAGTCGGCAGGCGCGGTTTCTTCCCCTGCGCATGCAGCACGGCGGGCTCCTGCGAATCGCAGCTGAACAGCGCACGCGAATCCAGGCAGATGCGCTCGATACCACGCTCGTGCAGCAGGCGATTGAGCACGCGCTCGGCATCGCCCTTGGCGAAGAATTCCGGGTGGCGCACTTCTATCGCCAGAGACCAGTCCCCCCACTGCTCGATGAACGCCGCCAGCTCCGCCAACCGCGACGGTCCGAAGCTGGCCGGCAGCTGCAGCCAGTAAGGCGCTACCCGTTCGCCGAGCGGCGCCAGCAACTGGCGAAACTGCGTGACCTCATCCAGTTGCTGGCAGAGATCCTCGCTATGACTGATGTCTCGCGGCAACTTGGCGCAGAAGCGAAAGTGCGTCGGCATCACCTGCGCCCAGCGCGTCACCGTTTGCTCGTTGGGTCTGGCGTAGAACGTCGTGTTGCCTTCCACCGCGTTGAACACCTCGGTGTAGCGGCTGAGAAACTCGGCTGGCCGGGTGTCCTGCGGATACAGCGTGGCGCGCCAGGCAGCTTCGCTCCAGGACGGACAACCAAGGTAATAGGGAAGCGCAGCGCTCATCGATCGGTTTGGCAGGCCTGGCTGAGAGGGCGTGAAACGGGGTTACGCGTAGAGATCGAGGCCGAGCACTTCCTGCGCATCGTACTCGCTGGCGTAAGCGGCGGTGGTGCTGTAGCTGGCCAGCGCCTGAGCGGCACGGTTGCTCAGCGCAGGCTGTTGATAACCGAGGTCCTGCGCACGGCTCGGCAGGCTATCGGTGTTACTGCTGCTGGCCTGCACACGGCGAATCTGCGGCGTCTGCTCCAGACCCTGGCTGCTGGCCGGGGCAGCCGGCTGTTCACGCTGAGCCTCGACCTCCCGCTGCGCCTCACGATAGGGCGTGACCGCGGTGCCCGAACGGGGGCCGCGATCTGGCGAGTAGGAAGGTAGGTAACCGTCGATCCGCATCTAGGACTGCTCGGTGGGCTCGGCTGAACAAGGGACAGTGCTGGCAATGTAGCGGCGGGCATCGTCCTTGGCAAATGCCAAGGGGATTCCGGCGCCAGGCATCCGACCAGTTGTCATGCCGGCGGCGCTTTCGGCGTGGCGACCTGGTCACGCAGGTACACCGGCTGCGCCTGATCAGCGGGCACCGCCTCGCCACGCGCCCAGGCAAAGCGAGCCAGGCTCAGCAGGTCTTCGGCATGTGGCAGCATGCTGCCATCCATGCGCGTCGGCGTGAGGGCGATACGCGCGGCGAAGGTGCCCCAACCGGTGCCGGCGCCGAACCACTCGCCCTCGCTGCCACGCGGCGCCTCGGCGTGCTCCGGCGGCAACACTGCCTCCTGACCGAGCAGACGCATCTCGCCAGCCTCGGCGCGGTAGCAGCCCCAATAGACTTCGTCCATGCGTGCATCGATGGCGGCTGCGACCTGGGTCGCGCCCTGCTCACGCTGCGCACGCTGAGCCAACACGGCCAGATTGGAGACCGGCAGCACCGGTCGATCCAGGGCAAAGGCCAACCCCTGCACCACGCCGATGGCGATGCGCACACCGGTGAATGCACCCGGGCCACGGCCGAAGGCGATGGCATCCAGCGCCGATGCGGCGATACCCGCCTCTCCCAGCAGTTGCTGAATCATCGGCAACAGGCGCTGCGCGTGCATGCGCGGGGCGACTTCGTAGTGGCTGAGCACGCGACCATCGTGCAGCAGCGCGACGGAGCAGGCTTCGGTAGCGGTATCGAGGGCCAGGAGAGTGGTCATAGCGTTCGGACAGCTGAAGAAAAAAGAGCCGGCATTAGACCGGCTCGACGACATTTTTTCCAGCGCCATGACGGCGCCCGGCTCGCGCCGCGCGACCGACGGGCGCCCTTGGAGCCTGCTCAAAGTCTTGCGAGCTAGAGCGATGCAAGGCGCAACGACCCACGGGAGTATCAGCCGAAGGCAGGCCCGAAGGGTGAGCGCCAGCGAATCAAACAGGCGAGGAACGGCCGGAGTCGCGAGCAACTGTACTTTTGTACATGAGCAGTACTCACTTCGTTCGCCCTTCGGGCCGCGCTAAAGCGCGTTAGCCGCAAACGGCTTCCGACCGGGCTGGCGCTCCAGCCTGTTTTTAACGCGGCAGGGCCGACGCGCAGCAGACTTTGAACAGCTTCTTACCAGGGCTCGACCACCGGCTCGGCCTCCCAGCCTTTGAGCGGCGCCTTGGACCAGGTGCCGTAGCCGGCATTGGGGAACACGATCCACTCCACGCCCCACTTGTCCGACTCTTCGGCGACGGTCTTGCGCTGTGCGTCGAGCGGTGTCTTGCGGAAACGTGCGTCGAAATCATGCAACGTGTCACCCAGCAGCAGGATGATCTGCTGATCGGCGCTGACGATGGCGCGGCGCTCGACCTTGGGCGGCCCGAGCAGCAGCACGCTCTGCTCCGATACCTGCGGCAGACCCAGCTTGCTCAGCGTGGCCAGGGTGTACTTCTTCTGCTCGTCGGCGCGGTCGGAGATATAGCGGATGGTCACGCCGAGCGTGTCGGCGTGCTCGAGGAATTTCTTCGCACCTGGGATCAGCACGGGAGTGCCGTCACGCTCCCACGGCAGCCAGGTGTCCCAGGCGTCGTACTGGTGACAGTTGGCCAGATCACGCGCCAGCAGCGCGCTGTTGTCGATCACGGTTTCATCGAGGTCGGTGACGATGGCCAGCTTCGACGGATCCTTCGCCGCCGCCACGGCCTTGTCGAGTTTCTCCGTGGCGATGTTGTAGGCCTGCAACTGCAGCGCCTGGACTTCCGCGGACTGCTGTTGAAAGCGCAAGCCCATGGTGAATTCGGTGACGGAGCAGTCCGTCGCGGTGTCGGCAAATGCCAGCTCAGTGGCCAGCAGCGATACCGCAAGGCCCAGCCAGATGCGTTTCTCGGTCATTGAATGCCCTCTTCCTTATAGGTTATCGACACGCCCCGGCGCAGGCCGGAGGCTGCATCGTCGATACTAGCCGGCACGCATTGCGCGGCCATGCTTGAGAACGACCAGAACGTACCAGGTTCCATAAACGAACAAGGCCCCTTGCGGGGCCTTGCTGCGATGACACTGGGCGATCTGGACTCAGTCCAGAGCCGCCAGAGTCTTCGCGGTGATCTCTTCGACGCTGCCGACACCCGGAATATGGCTGTATTTCGGGGTACCGGATGCAGCGGAGAGCTTCTGATAGAAGTCCACCAGCGGCTTGGTCTGCGAGTGGTAGACGGACAGGCGATGACGCACGGTTTCTTCCTTGTCGTCTTCGCGCTGAACCAGCTCTTCACCGCTGATGTCGTCCTTGCCGGCAACCTTTGGCGGGTTGTACTCGGTGTGGTAGACGCGGCCGGAAGCCGGGTGAACACGGCGGCCGGACAGACGCTTGACGATCTCCTCGTCTTCCACGGCGATTTCAACCACGTGATCCAGAGCGACGCCGGCATCACGCAGCGCTTCGGCTTGCGGAATGGTGCGCGGGAAGCCGTCGAACAGAAAGCCATTGGCACAATCGGCCTGAGCGATGCGCTCCTTGACCAGATTGATGATCAGGTCGTCGGAGACCAGACCACCGGAGTCCATCACGCTCTTGGCCTTCAGGCCGAGCTCGGTGCCAGCCTTGACCGCAGCACGCAGCATGTCGCCAGTGGAGATTTGCGGAATGCCGAATTTCTCGGTGATGTAGCGAGCCTGGGTACCTTTGCCGGCACCGGGCGCCCCCAGCAGAATCACGCGCATCGATGTGCTCCTCAAGAGTTATGTAGTAATCGGTCGGACTCGCCTCGTGGGGCCAATCTCTTGAATGTAGTGCGGCAGCCGTAGCGGCCAAAAGGCTGCTCAAGATACACAGCGCACCCCAGGCGCACAAGCCGCCAAAAGTCGGATAAAAACCCTCCTCCCGGCGGCCTGGACCTGCTTCGCGGCGCAGGTCAGGCAGCTGTCTGCCAGCGCCCGCTGCCCCTCAGCCCGTGTTGCGCAAGCCCGCTGCAATACCGGCAACGCTGACCAGCAAGGCCTGTTCGAGAGGGCTCTCGGGCGCCTGTTCACGTTGCCGGCAGCGCGCCAGCAGCTCGGCCTGCAACAGGTGCAGCGGGTCGAGGTAGGTGTTGCGCACGCTGATCGATTCCAGGGTTTCCGGGTTGTGCGCGAGCAGGCGCGACTGGCCGGTCAGTTGCAGCACGGCAGCGCACGCCTGCGACAATAGGTCGCGTAACTGCGCACCCAGCGCCTGCAGCGCCGGTTCGACCAGGCGCTCGTCATACAGGGCGGCGATACTGGCGTCTGCCTTGGTCAGGACCATTTCCAGCATGTCGATGCGGGTGCGGAAGAACGGCCATTGCTCGCGCATGCTTTTCAGCAGCTCGGCATCACCGCCTTGCAGGGCTTGTCCCAGTGCCTGCTCCCAGCCA
>CAMPIF010000402.1 GCA_946886245.1 Ectopseudomonas composti
GGATCTGCCCAGCGGCGAACTGAGCGTCGCCGTGGCCATGTCGCCAGATGGCTATTGCGCTGGCCACGGGCCGGATGTGGCGCAGTCCGTCATCCTGCGCCCCGGTGAGACCCGCCAGTTCGCCGTCATGGTCGAGCCGGAGCAGGTATTTCTTGCACCACTGATCGACTGAGCGGCCTTACAGCTCCAGCGGATAGGGCTGCATCAGCGCCTTGCCATAACCCTCGACGAACTCCGCTGGCATGCGCTTGGGACGACCGCTGGACAGCTCGATGCAGACAAAGGTGGTCTTGGCACGCAGCAAGGTAGCGCCATCTTCCGGGCGAACCAGCTGGAAGCGCCGATCCATCTTCAGGCGCTGGTCGGACTCGACGATCCAGGTCGCCATCTGCAGATGCTGCCCTTCGTAGGCACTGGCCAGATAGTCGATCTCGTGACGCACCACGGCCATGGCCCGATCCAGACGGCGATACTCGACCAGGTCCAGCCCGAGGAACTGCGAATGCCGCCAGGCGCAGCGCTCCAGCCAACTGACGTACACCGCGTTGTTGGCATGGCCGAGGCCGTCGATGTCCTCTGCGCTCACTTCGATATCGATGACGAAGGGGCTGGGCAACTCCCAGTTCATGACAGTACCTCCAGGTGTGCAGCCTGCATGCGGCAAGCTGGGTGATCCGATTCATCAGCGTGGCCGCCAGCATCCCGGGCGACCGTTCGACCAGGGCCGCATGATACGCCGCGCAGCGCTTGCATGCAGTGCCGAGCTTTCATCGCGCCATCACCGCGCGCCATAATGCAGCGCACTCGCCTGAGAGCCCGAGAACGAGCAATTGACTGCCATCCTGCGCCTATTGATGCTTTTGCTGCTGCCAGCGCTGACCTGGGCAGAAAGCCTGCCACTGCCGATCGGTCAGGCGCAGACACTGCCCGGCCCCTATATGCACGTCTGGGAGGACCCGGACGGCCAGGCCGACTTCATGGATGTGCGCGCACTCCCCGACTCCGCCTGGCAGGTCGTTGCCCGGCGCGATGCCAGCTTCGGCTACAGCGGCAGCACCTACTGGCTGCGCCTGGATGTGCACAATCCGCACAACCGCTCGCTTGGCTGGGTCCTGCTGATCGGCAATCCCCTGCTGGATCAACTCGACGCCTACGGCCTGGACGGCAAGCGCATCTACCGCGCCGGCGACCAGCGCCCCTTTGACTGGCGCTGGGTCGAGCACCGGCAACTGGCACTCCCCCTCGATCTGGAGCCCGGCGAGCAGCAACGCATCTGGCTGCGCATGCAAACCGACGGCTCGGCCAACCTCAGCGCCAGCCTGATGACCCGCGATGCCTTCGACCATCAGGAACAGCGCAGCCTGCTGCTACAGGGCCTGTTCTTCGGCGCCCTGATCGCGATGCTGATCTACAACCTGTCCATCTTCTGCATCACTCGCGATCGCAACTACCTCTGGTACAGCCTGTTCGTCGCCAGCTTCGGCCTCTACCAGTTCATTCAGCTCGGCTTCGCCCTGCAATGGCTGTGGCCCAACGCCTTGACCTGGCATCAACTGAGCTTCCCGCTCAGCTCGGCACTGGCGACGCTGTTCGGCATTCACTTCACCTACGGCGTACTGGAACTGGACAAGGCCGCGCGGCCTTACCGCTGGGTCGCCAACGCACTCAAGGCATGCGCCTGGCTGGTGCTGGGCATGGCGCTGTTTGGCCCCTACGCACCGGCCCTGATCGGCAGCTTCGTGCTGGTAGTCGCCTGCGCCGTGGCCGCCTTCATCATCACCCTGCTGCGCTGGCGGGGCGGTTACGCGGCCGCACGCCTGTTCGCCCTGGGCTGGTTCGTGCTGATTGCGGCCAGCCTTGCCAGCATCCTCACCGGCACAGGGCTGCTGCCCTACTCGCTGCTGACCCTGCATGCCCAGCAGATCGGCGCACTGATCGAGATGACGGTGTTCTCCATCGCCCTGGCCTCACGTATCCGCCACGTGCAGCAAGCCGAACGCCTGGCCCAGGCCAAACTGATCGACCAGGAACGCCGCCTGCGCGCCGAGCAGACCAAGCACCTGGAACTGCAAACGCAGATCAGCGACAGCCTGGAACAGCGCGTACAGGAGCGTACCGCGACCCTGCAGGACACCCTGCAGCAACTGTCCAACGCCAACCTGCGCCTGGCCGAACTGAATCGCCGCGACGGACTCACCGGCCTGTTCAATCGCCAGACACTCAGCGAAGAACTGGCGCGCGCCTGCACCCGCGCCGAGCGCAGCCGACAGTCGCTGGCGGTATTGATGCTGGATCTGGATCACTTCAAGCAGGTCAATGATCGCTACGGCCACCTGGCGGGCGATGCCTGCCTGCGTCATGCAGCCCAGCGCATTCAACAACGCCTGCGCAGCAGCGATCTGCTGGCACGCTTCGGCGGCGAAGAGTTCGCCGCCCTGCTCGACAGCACGGATCTGACCGGCGCACTCGACCTGGCCGAGCGACTGCGCGAAGACCTCGCGCACAATCCCTGCATCTATCAACAGCAGTCGATAGCGCTGAGCCTGAGCATCGGCCTGCATGCCGGAGTACCGAGCGACCCCGGCTGCGGCGAGCAGTGGCTGGAACTGGCAGACCGTGCCCTGTATCGCGCCAAGGCAGACGGTCGTAACCGCGTGGTCAGCTACGAAGCCAACGCCTTCAACGACGCCTGAGGCACCTGCTCCAGCAGCTCGAGCACGGCCTGCAGAAGCAACGGATCGCTCAACAGGCGCTGATGCCCACCCGCTGGCAGGCGCAGCAGCTGGCTGTCGAACCAGGCCTCGTGGATCAGATCGGCTTCGCTCACCGACACCACCTGATCATCCGTGGCATGCACGATCAGGCCTGGCAATTCCAGCTGATAACGCTGCACATCGAGATGCGCTGCCGGGATGCCAGCGGTCTTTTCCACCTGCCGCACGAAATGCGCACGCGCCTGGGCAGGCATCCCCATGAATCGAGCGAAGCCACGCAACAGACCGAGAATCCGGCTGGGCGCGGCGATGGTCACCAGGGTCTCGCTGCGCAGGCCCATTTGCGTGGCCAGCAGCGCGCTGGCGCCGCCCATCGAGTGACCGATCACGGCGCGTAGCGGCGGCAGCTCACTGGCCGCTTCGAGCAACGCACGTGCGAACAGCACCACATTGGCCTGACGCCCCGGCGATCGACCATGGGCAGGCGCATCCAGTGCGACGACGCCATAACCTGCGTCGACCAGCCCGCGAATCAGCAGCGCGAACTGGGTCGGGCGCCCCTCCCAGCCATGCATCAGCAGCACCGTAGGGCCGCTGCCCCAACGCAGCGCAGAGAGACCGAAACGCAGGGTAATGCGCTCTGAACTTGCCAGCAGCGGCAGCTCCCAATCCCTCGGCGACGAAGTGCGCGGCGTCATGAAACGTTCGCGCAAACGACTGGCGATCAGTTGCGGCGCCACTCTACCCAGCGTTGCATTGACACCACGGACCCAGGTCATCTGGTTCATCACCCTCTCCTTCACGCTTGATTTCACACGACTGCCGACTTGGCAGCACGCAACACCCGGTCGGACAGTTCGCCTGGCCCCAAGGCCCGCGCCAGCGCCAGACCACCGATCATCAGCGCCAGGTCGGCCAGCGCCACATCGCTCTCTTCCGGCGCCCCACTCATTTGCGCAGTCATCAACTCGATGTGTTCAGCCAGGGTCTGGCGAAAACCATCCGGCAACCGCGCTATTTCCGCCAGCGAACTCGGTAGCGGGCAGCGCTCGTCAGCATCGTCACGGTGCCTGCGCGACAGGTAGAACGCGGCCAGGAGCACTCGGCGCTCTCTGCCTGTGAGGCTCCGATCGACCTGCGCCAGGCGCTCGCACCGCACCCGCAGCAACTGGCGAAAGGCCTCGAGCATCAGCGCGTCCTTGCTGGCGAAGTGCGCATAGAAGCCGCCGACCGTCAGACCCGCTTGCGCCATGACCTCAGCCACCGCCGGGTCACCAGGCCCGCGCTCTGCGAGCACACGCCCTGCCGCAGCGAGAATGCGCTTACGGGTTTCACTCTTGCGTTCGCTCATGATCGCGCCCTTCATATGATGAGTACAATATTACGACCATCATATTATTTTGCAAGTCAGCCGCTCGACCGCCGGTCAGCATGACCAGACAGACGCATCAGCCTCGGAAAAGAAGGGGGCGAAAACAAAAAAGGGGCCACTTCCGAAGAAGCAGCCCCTGTGTCCCGCAAACGCGGCAAGAAAAATGGCGTCCCCTAGGGGACTCGAACCCCTGTTACCGCCGTGAAAGGGCGGTGTCCTAGGCCACTAGACGAAGGGGACGAAACCTTCGAACGACAAGGCCAGCACTAGGCTGGCCTTGAGTGTGATTGGTGGAGCTAAACGGGATCGAACCGTTGACCTCTTGCATGCCATGCAAGCGCTCTCCCAGCTGAGCTATAGCCCCGAAACCTTGCGGTCGGCTCGCAACACTTGCGCGCTGCGACTGGAAAATGGCGTCCCCTAGGGGACTCGAACCCCTGTTACCGCCGTGAAAGGGCGGTG
>CAMPIF010000403.1 GCA_946886245.1 Ectopseudomonas composti
GACTGCGGCTAGTCCGAGTGCGGCGCCGGCGGCTCGTCCAGCCCTTTCGGCGCGATCTGCCGCACCGGCCCCTGCTGTTCCTGCGCGACCTGCGTCAGCGGCTGGTGGCGCTGCCTCCGCATCGCCTGCGCCCAAGCGCAAGGCCTACAAGCTGGTGGCCATCGGCACCTCGACCGGTGGCCCGGTGGCGCTGCAGCGCGTGTTGACCCAGCTTCCGGCCAATTTTCCGGCGCCGCTGGTTCTGATCCAGCACATGCCGGCAGCCTTCACCAAGGCCTTCGCCGAGCGCCTGGACAAGCTGTGCCGCATTCAGGTCAAGGAAGCCGAGGACGGCGATATTCTGCGCCCAGGCCTTGCGCTGCTGGCTCCTGGTGGTAAGCAGATGATGGTCGATGCGCGCGGCGCGATAAGAATCCTGCCGGGTGACGAACGCCTCAACTACAAACCCTGTGTCGATATCACCTTCGGCTCTGCCGCCAAGTCCTATGGCGACAAGGTACTTGCCGTGGTGCTGACGGGCATGGGTGCAGATGGTCGTGAGGGCGCGCGTCTGCTCAAGCAGGGCGGCAGCCAGGTGTGGGCGCAGGACGAGGCCAGTTGCGTGATCTATGGCATGCCCATGGCCGTGGTCAAAGCCAATCTGGCGGATGCGGTCTACGGCCTGGATGACATCGGCCGGCACCTGACCGAGGCCTGCCAGTGACGAACGCTAAGTCGGAAACATGCGCATGGATGTACTGAGCCTGATTGGCGTCATCCTGGCGTTCGTTGCCATTCTGGGCGGCAATTATCTCGAAGGCGGCCATGCTGGGGCCCTGCTCAACGGTCCGGCGGCGCTGATCGTCATCGGTGGCACATTGGGCGCGGCCTTTCTGCAGGCGCCGGTGCAGGTGTTCAAGCGTGCCATGAGCATCATGCGCTGGATCTTCTTCCCGCCGCGCATCGATCTGGTCGGCGGCATCAATCGTGTGACCGGGTGGAGCATGGTGGCGCGCAAGGAAGGCCTGCTCGGCCTGGAAGCGGTGGCCGATGCCGAGCCTGACCCCTATGCGCGCAAGGGCCTGCAGTTACTGGTCGACGGTGCCGAGCCGGAATCCATTCGCAGCATTCTGGAAGTTGATCTCTACACTCAGGAAGCGCGCGATATCCAGGCCGCCAAGGTGTTCGAGAGCATGGGCGGCTATGCACCGACCATTGGCATCATCGGTGCGGTGATGGGCCTGATCCACGTGATGGGCAATCTGGCTGACCCGAGCATGCTCGGCAGCGGTATTGCCGTGGCGTTCGTGGCCACCATCTACGGCGTCGGTTTCGCCAACCTGCTGCTGCTGCCGGCGGGCAACAAGCTCAAGGCCATCGCGCTGCGCCAGTCGCGTTACCGCGAGATGCTCCTCGAAGGCATCCTGTCCATCGCCGAGGGTGAAAACCCGCGCTCCATCGAACTGAAGCTGCAAGGCTTCATGGACTGATGGAGGTATGGCGTGGCGCGCAGGCGGCATCATGAAGAGCACGAGAATCACGAGCGTTGGCTGGTCTCCTATGCCGACTTCATCACCTTGCTGTTCGCCTTTTTCGTGGTGATGTACTCGATTTCCTCGATCAACGAAGGCAAGTACAAGATCCTCTCGGAGTCGCTGACCGGTGTGTTCAATCAGCCCGATCGCTCGATCAAGCCGATTCCGGTCGGCGAGGAACGGCCGCGCACCAGCGAGCCGGATAACACCTCGATGGACGACCCCAGCTCGGATTCGACCCTGCAGAGCATTGCCTCCAGCGTACGCGAGGTCTTTGGCGAACTGATCAAGAGTGATCAGCTGACCGTGCGCGGCAACGAGATGTGGATCGAGATCGAGCTCAGCTCCAGCCTGTTGTTTCCCAGTGGTGATGCCATTCCGAACAATCAGGCATTCGACATCATCGAGAAGGTCGCCAAAATCCTGGCGCCTTATCAGAATCCGGTCAAGGTGGAGGGATTCACCGACAACCTGCCGATCCAGACCGCTCAATACCCAACCAACTGGGAGTTGTCTTCGGCGCGGGCGGCGAGCATCGTGCGCATGTTGGCCATGGATGGCGTCGACCCTTCACGTCTGGCGGCCGTCGGCTACGGTGAGTTCCAGCCGGTGGCGGACAATGCCACTGCCGAGGGCAGGGGGCGTAATCGCCGGGTCGTGCTGGTGATTTCGCGCAACCTCGACACGCGACGTGGCGCTGGCAGTGCCGCGACCCAGCAGTCGGAGGCTGGCACGCAACCTGCACCAGCGTCTGCGTCGGGGGTTCCACAGTCGTGAGCCGTCAAATCCCAGTCGCCTGCTGCGTGCAGGCGACAGCCATTCTCGGCCTGAGCGCCTCTTGCCGGGAGGATGAGAGAAGATGAAAGTCTGGGCAGTAGCCAATCAGAAGGGTGGGGTCGGCAAGACCACCACCTCCATCGCCCTGGCAGGCCTGTTGGCCGATGCCGGCAAGCGTGTGGTCGTGGTCGATCTCGATCCGCATGGGTCGATGACCAGTTACTTCGGTCATGACCCCGATGCGCTGGAGCACAGTTGCTTCGACCTGTTCCTGCACCAGGGCAACGTGCCGCAAGGCCTGCCCAGGCAGTTGTTGCACAGCACCAGTCACGAGAATATCTCCCTGTTGCCGTCGAGCACCGCGCTGGCCACGCTCGAGCGCCAGTCGCCGGGACAGAGTGGCCTGGGCCTGGTGATCGCCAAGAGCCTGGCGCAGCTGTGGGAAGATTTCGATCACGCCGTCATCGACAGCCCGCCATTGCTCGGTGTGCTGATGGTCAACGCCCTGGCCGCCAGCCAGCAACTGGTGATTCCGGTACAGACCGAGTTCCTCGCGGTCAAGGGCCTGGAGCGCATGGTCAGCACGCTGGCGATGATCAATCGTTCGCGCAAGCAGGCCTTGCCCTACACCATAGTGCCGACGCTGTTCGACCGTCGTACCCAGGCGTCCATGAGCACGCTGCGGCTGCTGCGCAATACCTATCCCGATCACCTGTGGCCGGCCTATATCCCGGTCGATACGCGTTTGCGTGATGCCAGCCGAGCAGGGCGCACGCCCTCGCAGTTCGACGCGGGCAGCCGTGGGGTGATCGCCTATCGTGCGCTGCTCAAGCATCTGTTGAGCCATCAGCCGGCGGCGCAGGTGGCTTGAAATGAGCGTCTGTGTTGAACTGCGACACTCAAGTCGGAGCATGCAGCGGCCGATAGGCTGTCAAGATCTTATTCCGGGTTCCAGTCATGAGTCGTAACCTCGCCACCGCCACGCGTTCCCAGTTGGCCCTGCAGTCCTACCTCGACGGGTTGCTGCAGGAGGCTGCCGCCGAACTGGAGATGTCCGTCAGTCTCGACGAGTTCGAGGCCGCAGTGCTCGAGGAGCAGGTGCGCGATGCGCGGCTGGTCGAGCCAGTGGTGCTCGCCAGCGTGGTCGAGCCGCAGGTGAAGGTGGACGTTGCCCCGGTTGAATTGCTTGCGCCGATGCCGGCTGCGGTCATCGACCAGGCGCCGCCAGTGCTTGCACCTGCTGCCGAACTGGCGCCGCAGCCGGCTGCTGTGCTGGCCGATGGTCGCCCTGCCTGGGCCGAGGAGCCGTTCGAATGCCTGCTGTTCGACGTTGCCGGGCTGACCCTGGCCGTGCCATTGATCTGCCTGGGGTCGATCTACCCACTGGAAGGTCAGGAGCTGACGCCGCTGTTCGGTCAGCCGGATTGGTTCCTCGGTATCCTGCCGAGCCAGGCGGGCAACCTGAAGGTGCTGGACACCGCGCGCTGGGTGATGCCGGACCGTTACCGCGAGGACTTCCGCGAAGGCCTGCAGTACGTGATTTCCGTGCAGGGCTACGAGTGGGGGCTGTCGGTGCATCAGGTCAGCCGTTCGATTCGCCTGGACCCGAGCGAGGTCAAGTGGCGCAGTCAGCGTACCCAGCGTCCCTGGTTGGCCGGCACGGTGATCGAGCACATGTGCGCGCTGCTCGACGTGGCGGCATTGGCCGAGCTGATCGCCAGCGGCGGGGCGAAACGCCTGAATGGCGGAAAACTGCATTGAGAAATGGTGAGCCTGTGCCAACGGGCTCTATAGTTGATGACAAGCGGGTCGACCCGCGCATGCCGCACTGAGCGGTTTTTGATGAGGCTAGGGACATGAAGAAAAGTTCTGCACAAGGTGCCGAAGATCCGATTCTGCAGTGGGTAACCTTTCGCCTGGACAACGAGACCTACGGCATCAACGTGATGCAGGTGCAGGAAGTCCTGCGTTACACCGAGATCGCCCCGGTACCGGGTGCTCCGAGCTATGTGCTGGGCATCATCAACCTGCGTGGCAATGTGGTCACCGTGATCGATACCCGCCAGCGTTTCGGCCTGGGTTCGGCGCCGGTCACCGACAATACCCGTATCGTCATCATCGAAGCGGACAAGCAAGTCGTCGGCATCCTGGTCGATAGCGTGGCCGAAGTGGTCTACCTGCGTCAGTCCGAGATCGAGACCGCACCGAACGTCGGCAACGACGAGTCGGCCAAGTTCATCCAGGGCGTATGCA
>CAMPIF010000404.1 GCA_946886245.1 Ectopseudomonas composti
GCACCGTCGACTTCGAGGACCTCGGGCACCACCACCTCATCAGGATCGACAAGCGGCTCGCCATCGGGGAATTCGGGACCGGTGCTGAGCCCTGCGGTAGGGAAACCTATCACGGGGTCGAGTGCGCCGCCGACCTCGCCGAGCAGCACGAAGGAGTGGCCGCCACCGACGCCGCCTGCACCACCACCACCCGCACCCGGGCCGGCGGCGGTGGCTTCACCCTCGAGGGTCGGGTCGACGCCGGCCTCGATCGCCGCCTGCAGTCGCTCGACGTCGGTCAGGTCGCTGTCGCTGGGAGCGGGGGGCGGCGCATCGGCCGTCGGAGTCTGCGCGTCGGGACTGGCGGCAAGCATCTGCGCGTCGAGCGTCATGCTGCTGTCGCGCCCCAGCGTCAGTTGCTGGCCGTTGCTCATGGCAATGGCCACCGCGCCGGAGGCGCCGGTTACCAGTTGCTCGCCCGCGTAGACCCGGTCTCCTTCACTGATCGGCCGGCGCGATCCGTCGCTCGCTACCGCGAACACTTCGCCGACAACCTGACTGACGACACCAATAAGAGTAGCCATGATTCCATCCTCACTACGGCTGCCGACCACCGCCGACACGTACCTACCGAAAGGGTCAGAACACCTTTTCGAAGCCGAGGAGAAACCCCAGACAGCTGATTGAAATGGAACGGCGCAAAATCCCAAAAACGCTACTGACAAAAAAATGTCACTACAACCTGCGTCGAACTACTCCATCAGATGAATCCCCGCCCTTTGATGCCTGACAACCCATTTCAGCTGCGTAACCCACGGAAAATGAGGGTTTTCGCAGCTCACAGGTCTAAACAATGTGCTGCTTTTCGCAGAGTTCATAAGATTTTTTCTGAATATGGGTTGTGAAAAAAACATCTTAGGTTCTCCAAAAGTTGTTCTTAGCTCTGATGTTACAAGCCTGAAACGGTTTTACAGGCAAAAACGCCATTTTTATGGCGACAGGATAAGAACTTCAGTCAGGAGAAACGCCAATGCGCACCTTGACCCCGCTATGGAGCGCCATGCTTTTGGCGACTGTTTGCAGCCAGGCGCAAGCCATGAATCTCTCGGAAGCGATTCAAAGCACGCTGGACAATCACCCGGAGATCCACGCAGCCGCCAATAGTCGACTCTCATCGGATGAGGACGTGAAATTCGCGAAAGGGGGATATCTCCCCACAGTCGACCTGTTGGTCGGCTACGGTCGCGAGCAGACGGACAGCCCCAGTACCCGCGCACTGGGCGATCACAACAAGGAGACACTCAACTACCGTGATGCCGAACTTCGACTGAGACAGATGCTCTTCGACGGCTTCAACACGCCCAATGAAGTGGCGCGCACCGAGGCCGTGGTGAACTCACGAGCCTATCGCCTGCTCGGCACCTCCGAAAGCCTGGCCCTGCGCACCGTCGAGGTGTACCTCGATGTGCTGATGCGTCGCGAGATGGTCACCCTGGCCCGCAACAACCTGCAGGCGCACCAGCGCATCAACGATCAGATCGGTTTGCGCAGCCGCCAGGGCGTTGGCAGCACTGCCGACCTGGATCAGTCCGAAGCGCGTCTGGCACTGGCGCAGAACAACCTCTACACCGAAGAGGTCAACCTGGCCGATGCCGAAGCCAACTTCTTCAGCGCCGTGGGCCGCCTGCCGGATCAGCTGGAAAGCCCGGCTTCGATCAAAGGCGGCATGCCCGCCGACCTGCTCGCCGCGCGGCAGACCGTGATGGACAACAACCCGTTCCTGAAATCAGCGCAGGCTGACGTCCACGCCGCCGAGAAGCAGTACGAGGTCGCCAAGTCGCCCTTCTACCCGCGCTTCGATCTGGAGCTGGCGACCTCGGCCGATGACAACGTGCAGGGCGATGAGGGTCACTACAACCGCTGGCGTGCCGCAGTGGTGATGAACTACAACCTGTTCAACGGCATGCGCGACAAGGCCCGGCTGCAGTCGGCTGCGCACCAGATCAACGAGTCGATGGACGTCCGCAACAACGCGCTGCGCGTGCTCAACGAGAACCTCTCGCTGGCCTGGAACGCCATGGAGAACGCGCGTCTGCAAACCCCCAAGGCACGTGATTACGCGGACTACACCTCGCGGGTTCGCGAAGCCTATCAGCAGCAGTTCAGCCTGGGTCAACGCACCTTGCTCGACCTGCTCGACAGCGAAAACGAGCTGTTCACCGCCAACCGCCGTTACACCGAAGTGCGCTACGGCGAAGAGTTCTCGATGTACCGCGTCGTTGCGGCAATGGGTGATCTGCTGCGCCAGCAACAGGTCGTGGTCCCTGCAGAAGCTGTAGCCCTCACTGAAGTGAAGAGCGAGGCGCGTTTGCCGGATATGAAGTAGTACCGGTTGAGGAGTAGTAGAAATTGACCACCATGGAACTGCCAGGGGCGGCCAGTGACCCGCGACTCAGCCACGACGATCCGCTGCTCGATGGCTTGCTGATCCTCTGCCGGCTACACGGCTGCTCGGCCAGCCGTGGCACCCTCAGTGCCGGCCTGCCCATGCCGGAGCAACGCATGAGCCCCGACCTGCTGCCGCGTGCTGCGGCACGGGCCGGGTTGCAGGGGCGTCTGCTGCAGCGCGACCTTGCCAGCATTTCCGCCCTCAACCTGCCCGTCCTGCTGCTGCTCAAGGACGGGCGCTGTGCGGTTCTGCGCCAGTGGGGGCCGAAGCAGCAGGCGCAGATCCTGCCCTGCGAGACCGATGGCGGCGAACAATGGGTCAGCCGTGAACAACTGGCCGCCGAGTACAGCGGCCGGGCCTTTTTTGCCCGCCCGCGACATCAGTTGGAGGAGGCCCGCACACCGCTGGTGCCACGCATCGAGGCCTGGTTCCGCGACACCCTCAAGCTGTCGCGCTGGCTCTACACCGATGCCGTCCTGGCCAGCCTGCTGATCAACCTGCTGGGCCTGATGGTGCCGCTGTTCGTGATGCAGACCTACGACCGCGTGGTGCCCAACCAGGCGACCGCGACGCTCTGGGTGTTGGCCATTGGTCTGTTTATCGGCACCGGCTTCGAACTGCTGCTCAAGGTGCTGCGCGCACACCTGCTGGATACCGCAGGCAAGAAGACCGATGTGGTGCTGTCGGCCACCCTGTTCGAGCGCATCACCGGCATGTCGATGAAGGCGCGACCGGCGACTGTGGGCGGCTTCGCGCAAAGCATCCATGACTTCCAGGGACTGCGCGATTTTCTCACTGCGGTCACGCTGACCAGCCTGATCGACCTGCCTTTCTCCCTGTTGATGCTGCTGGTGATCGGGCTGATCGGCGGGCCACTGGTATTCATCCCGCTGCTGGCCTTCCCGATCACCGCGTTGTTCGCCTACCTCATCCAGATTCGCCTGCGCGATACCGTGCAGAAGAGTCTGCAGCTCGGCGCGCAACGCCAGGCGCTGCTGATCGAGACCCTCGGCGGTCTGGAGACACTCAAGGCCTGTGGTGCCGAAAGCGAGCGCCAGCACCAGTGGGAACAAACCCATGGCGCCCTCACCCGTCTGGACGGCCATGCAAAATTCCTCGCCTCGCTGGCCACCAATGGCACCCTGTTCCTGCAGCAATTCGCCGGCATGGCCACCATCGTCGCCGGGGTCTATCTGATCATCGCCGGCAACCTCAGCGTCGGTGCCCTGGTGGCCTGCTACATGCTCGGCAGCCGCATCCTCGCCCCACTGGGACAGATCGCCGGGCTGATCACCCGCTACCAGCAGGCGCGCCTGACCATGACCAGCACCGATGCCCTGATGGCCCTGCCGCAGGAGCGTCAGGACAAGCAGCGGCCGCTGGATCGCACCCAGCTCAAGGGCGCCCTGGAAATCCGGCAAATCAGCTTCACCTACCCCGAGCAGAGCGCACCGGCGCTGAACAACGTCAGCCTGCGCCTGGGCGCTGGCGAGCGCCTCGGTATCATCGGTCGCAGCGGCTCGGGCAAGAGCACTCTGGCGCGGCTACTGATGGCCTTCTACAGTGCCGACGAAGGGCAGATCCTGCTCGACAACCTCGATCTGCGCCAACTCGACGTAGCCGACCTGCGCCACCAGATCGGCTACGTCGCCCACGATCTGCCACTGCTGGCCGGCAGTCTGCGCGACAACCTGACCCTCGGCGCCCGTTACATCAGCGACGCGCGCATGCTCGAAGTCGCCGAGCTCACCGGCGTGGTGGACCTGGCGCGCCAGCATCCGCAGGGTTTCGAACGCCCGGTAGGCGAACGCGGCCAGTTGCTCTCCGGTGGCCAGCGCCAGGCCGTGTTGCTGGCTCGCGCACTGTTGCTCGACCCGCCAATCCTGGTGCTCGACGAACCCACCAGCGCCATGGACAACACCAGCGAAGACCTGCTGCGCCAGCGCCTGCACAAGTGGGTGCAGGGCAAGACGCTGATCCTCATCACCCATCGCGCCTCCATGCTCAGCCTGGTGGATCGCCTGGCCGTGCTGGACAACGGCCATGTGGTGGCGGACGGGCCGAAGGAAGCGGTGATCGAAGCCTTGCGCAAGGGCCGCGTCGGCCCGGCCAGCC